>CAVFER010000020.1:19962-39339 GCA_963621525.1 bacterium
GCTGTACCTGTACCAGACGGACTTTTGCGCCTTTTTCAATGTGAAGCTTTGTCTGGATAGCAGCCAGACCGGAAGCTTCTTTTTTCGGGGAAGTATAGTCCATAAAGACATTTACCTCTTCTCCTGCTTTTGCCAGAATTTCCACTTTCTGGAAACTCTTTTTATTATCTTCACAGGAAAAATGAAGACGGATCGGTTCCGATATTTTTTCTGACTTCAGGCTGCTCTGAATCATGATCGCCTGTGATCCGGCCATTTCTCCTAAACGATCCATATCCGAGCCCATTCCTGTGTGGATATGTGAGAAAACTTCCTGGTTTTCAGCTGTGCCCTCTACCGGATCAGCTGTTGCTTTTGACTCCCCGATTACTTTTTTTACGTCCCAGGTATCTCCTGCTTCTATATCTTTTAACTTACTTTCATTCATTTTCAGCCAGTTCCATGTTCTGGAAGGAAGGCTGTTTACTGTCATATCAAGTCCCCGACTCATATGGGACCTCCTTTCCTTTACCAATCAAACACCCGACTGCTTAACCAATGCTTCCTTTCATCTCCAGACGGATCAGGTTATTCATCTCCACTGCGTACTCCAGAGGAAGTTCCTTGGAAACATTGTCTGCAAATCCGCTGACGATCATGGCACGGGCATCTTCTTCGCTTAAGCCTCTGGACATGAGATAAAAGACTGCTTCATCGCTGATACGTCCGATCCGGGCCTCATGACCGATATCTGCGTCCCTGGTACGGATATCCATAGCCGGGATGGTATCAGATCTGGAAATAGAATCCAGCATCAAAGACTGGCAGGAAACAGAGGATCGGCTGTTTTTCGCCTCTTTTGTTACAGAAACAGAGCTTCTGAAGGTGCTGACACCGCCGTCCTTGGAAATGGAACGGGTATTCATAAAGGAAGAGGTATCAGGCGCTGCATGGACTACTTTGGCGCCTGTATCCAGGTCCTGTCCTTTGCCAGCAAAGGTAATACCTGTAAATTCCATTCTGGCACCACGGCCCTTTAAAATGCTCATTGGGTACAGATAGGAAACATGGGAGCCGAAGGAACCGGATACCCATTCAATAACGCCGCCTTCTTCTACCTGCGCACGCTTGGTGTTCAGGTTGTACATGTTCTTGGACCAGTTTTCAATGGTGGAATAACGCAGTCTTGCATTTTTTCCAACAAACAGCTCCACGCAGCCTGCATGAAGGTTTGCCACGTTATATTTTGGTGCGGAACATCCTTCGATGAAGTGAAGATCTGCTCCTTCGTCTACGATGATCAGTGTATGTTCAAACTGTCCGGCACCAGGTGCATTTAACCGGAAATAGGACTGCAGCGGGATCTCTACGGATACATGCGGCGGTACATATACAAAGGAACCACCTGACCATACGGCTCCGTGAAGAGCTGCAAATTTATGGTCTGTCGGCTTTACCAGCTTCATAAAATGCTTTCTTACCATATCTGCATAAGGACCGGTAAGTGCGCTTTCCATATCGGTGTATACAACCCCCTGTTCTTCCACTTCCTTACGAACATTGTGGTAAACCAGCTCGGAGTCGTACTGGGCACCTACGCCAGCCAGTGATTTTTGCTCTGCCTGGGGAATCCCCAGACGTTCAAAGGTGTCCTTGATATCCTGTGGTACTTCAGACCATTTTGCGGTCATTTTTGTGTTTGGACGGACATAGGTAGCGATATTGTCCATATCCAATCCTTCAATGGATGGCCCCCAGTCCGGTACTTTCATTTCATTGTAGATCTGAAGAGACTGCAGACGGAACAACTCCATCCACGCCGGATCGTGCTTTTCCTTTGATATCTTCTCTACGATCTCCGGTGTCAGACCCGCCTGGATCCTGTAGGCATCTATTTCTTCATTTTTTATATCATAAATACTTCTGTCTATATCATTGATCTGTGTTTTTTCTTCCATATGCGTTTGATTTCCTTTCCGGAAACTGTTTATAATCTGACCTATAATCTACTTTTCAAACTGCCTGAGGGCATATTTACATTTTCCTTTTACTTAAGAAACTCCTCAAATCCGGTCTCATTGATCTGGTCTACCAGAGAGCCATCTCCTGTTTTAACAATCTTTCCCTCTACCATTACATGGGTGTAATCTACATGGAGCGCTTCCAGGATACGAGTGCTGTGGGTGATGATCAGCAGAGAACCATCTCTGTCTTTCTGATACTCTTCCACACCTTTTGAAACAGTGCGGACTGCATCTACGTCCAGACCGGAGTCTGTTTCATCTAAGATCGCCAGACTCGGCTTTAACATAAGCATCTGTAAGATCTCCGCTTTCTTCTTCTCACCGCCGGAAAAACCTACATTCAGATCACGGTCTGCATAAGATGGATCCATCTGCAAAAGCTCCATTGCCTTTGTCAGCTCTTTTCTGAAATCCCAGAGGCGGATGCGCTCTCCTCTTCTCTGCTCTAAGGCGCTGCGGATAAAGGAACTTAATGACAGTCCTGGTACTTCCAGTGGACTCTGGAAGGATAAAAACATGCCTGCTTTGGCTCTCTTATCTACCGACTCCTCGTTGATCTTCTTTCCCTGAAACCAGATTTCACCATTTGTCAGCTGATATCTTGGATTGCCCATTAATGCATAGCCTAACGTTGACTTACCTGCACCGTTTGGTCCCATTAATACATGGGTCTCTCCTGTTCCGATTTTTAAATCCACTCCATGAAGGATCTCTTTATCTTCTACATTTACAAATAATTGTTTTACATCCAGTAACTCTTTTGCCATGATCGTACTTCCTTTCTCGTTTTACAATCCTTTATAAACCTACTCTTTTTGTTGGTTTATTTAGCATATTCATAATAGTATGATAAACCTAGTTTGTCAATAGGTTTTGTTTTTCATATTAGCTTGCTATATAAGGACCTTCTGTTGTATACTATATGGTAATCTTCAAAGAGATAGAAAGATATGCGTTTAAAGAATTGCGATAAACTCGATATGACTAATTTTAATTAAGGAGACTTTGATAATGATCGTTTCTACAAAAGGCCGTTATGCCCTGCGGGTCATGGTAGAACTGGCCCAGCATCAGGGCGACGGCTATGTTCCTCTGAATGTGATCGCCGAACGGCAGGACATTTCTGAAAAATATCTGGAAAGTATATTAAAGGTACTGGTGCAGGATAAACTTCTCACCGGACTCCGCGGCCGCGGCGGCGGCTACCGCCTGACAAAAGCACCAGAAGATTATACTCTGGGAGAAATACTCCGTCTCACCGAAGGTTCACTGGCTCCCGTAGCCTGCACCGATGATGGCGAACATGAATGCCCTCGAAAAGAGATCTGTCCCTCCCACCCGGTATGGCAGAAACTGGACAATATGATCAATGAATTTTTTGACGGGATTACGTTGGCGGATCTGATACAGCCTGCTTCAGAAAAAGATCCTGCTCAGTAATATATTGTCCGTAGCATAATTAAAAAGATCCGAAAAACAAAAATGCATCGCAGACAACTGCTTAGCAGCCATGTGCGATGCGTTTTTATTTTACCTTTTAAAATTCTATGACCTGACAAATAAATACCTTAAAGTCCAAACTCTTTCAACAGCTTATCCTCGAACTCACTGTCCTCCGCCGCCCGCTTAAGATCATCCAAGCGATTTTCTTTTATTAATATCCGTATCAATGCGTTAATAGAATCCCGCTCTTCTTTCTTCAGCGTCTTAAAGTGTAATTCTTCATCATAATGTGATAAGATCATTATTTTCACCTCCGCCCTGTGTTTTCTTAAAAACTCTGCTAAAATATTCTGTTTAATACAGCTTTCAACAGCCTCATCTATAGCTGCTGCCAAAATCTTTCCCTTCATTAGTGAGTCTCGAACCTGAGCAACAAAGAAAGAATATTCGTATAGTTTGCGACATCCCTTCATCAGTTCCTGATTTTGTCCATAATTAATATTCAAGATCGTTGCTGTACATTCCAAACTGCTATTTTCTTTTTCAAAAGCCTCAGACAGCCGAAGTTCCATTCTTTCTTCTTCATATTCTGCCCCATTGTAAAACACGATATAACGAGGTGTAGGAAGTTTCAGCTGGGTTTTTGAGTAAATATCCAGATGATGCATTTCCATATATGCAGCATATAATTTAGAAAAATAAAACAAGCCTCGCAACGGCATATTGGGGTTCCAACTAGACTGCACCTCATACAAATTCATTTCATCATCTATGAGAAATGAAATATCATTCTTCATTCCCATATACAGCACATCATCCAATGTAGTCACTTCCAGTTCTTCTGCATTCGTATAATGAGACTGATTTACTGCATTATACAAACTCAGTAGGTCCTCCTTATTGCTGAAGATAAACCGGAACAATCTGTCCTTGTACACACGGTTTCCTTTGCTTTCTTTCATTCACTTTTTCTCCTTTCATTGTACTACATAGAAAATTAAATTGCAAAAAATACGGGAATGAATTCAAGATGTTTTAGAATCAATACCCAGAAAGCCTATTCAGGCTTAGAAAATGGCAGAAATGCCCTTTAGAATAGAATCATCATATCAAATATATGCCTAAAATACAAGAAAAAACAGGAGCAGACCATCAATTAATAGTCTCTCCCGTTTTCCTAAGAAGCCAGATGCGCTGTTCTTGCAATGATCGCATCCTGCACAGATTTGTCCAATTCTGTAAAATACGCCATGTATCCGGCCACACGCACCAGTATATTCCGATAATTTTCTGGATTTTTTTGTGCTGCACGCAGCGTTTTATCATCCACCACATTAATCTGGATGTGCTGTCCGTCATTCTGGACATATTCCCGTATCACACTCTCGATGGTTTCCAATCCTTTTTCTCCTGCCACACCACTTGGATCAAATCGCAGGTTCATCAAGGTTCCGTCAAATAATTTCGTCTGACACATGTTTCGTCCCATAGAATTAACAGTAGCTGTCGGCCCCTCCACATCGCGCCCCATCATCGGTCCCGCATTATCACTAAGGGGTGTATGAGCCAGACGTCCGTCTGCCGTTGCTCCCACCTTATATCCCATGGTCACGCTGACGGTCTGAGCCTGATTGCAGAAACAGTATCTTCCATGGCGCGCATCATGCATGGTCTGCACATAATCCGCTGCATAACCGATGATCACTCTGCAGATAGAATCTACCGTTTCTACATCATTGCCAAATTTAGGAACTTTATTAAGTAATTCCAAGCGCAGACGTTCATAACCTTTAAAATTGGCATCCAATGCCTGTACCAGTTCCTTTATACTGATTTTCTTCTGATCATAGACCATCTGTTTTACCGCCATCAAGGCATCTGCCAAAGAAGCCGGTCCGGTACAGAAAATACCCGAATACGTATGATCTGCCCCGCCTTCCTGGACAGACTTTCCTTTTTCGATACATCCTTCCAATAACATAGATGAATATACACAGGGAATTCGCGTACAATGATATGCAACAATCTGGTTAAAGCCCTTGTGTATAATATCGTACCAGTGACGGATCTCCATTTTGACAGCATCCATCACATCGTCAAACGTTTTCAGTTTCTCAGTATCCACTGACGGCCCCAACATATTTCCGGTCATTGGGTCAATTCCGCCATGCAACACCAATTCCAAACATTTAGGAAGATTTACATAACCTCCATAAGGGCTTCCATCTGTACCGCCCATACCCGGATGTGGTTCCACACAGCCAAGGATGATCCACTCTCTGGCTTCTTCTATGGTTCCTCCCTTCGCCTGAACGATTTTTATGGAACTCTGATCCCCAAAGAATGCCGGATTTGCCTGGCCATCCTGGATCATCTCGCATCCCTTTCTCCATATATACTTTGGTGTCCCGTCGTGTACTCGAAGTGCCACTGCAGGCTGCGAAAGTTTCAATCGAGAAGACACATCCAGCGTCATCCTGGTAACTTCATTGGTAATATCATTTCCATTACGGTCTACTCCGCCCAGCATCAAAATCTGCCACAGTGGGTATCCGGCAAAATCGCGGCTGTAATCATCCGGACGCAGCATGATCAGTTCCATGGATTTCAAAAACAGACAGGAGATCAGTTCCTCAGCAAATTTCCTAGTGAGTATTCCTTCTGCAGCATCTTTTTCATAAAGAGATCCCATATACTCATCAAACCGTCCAAAACCGTTTGCGGATGCATTCGTCTCTATATAAAGACCATGGTAGATAAACCACATGCACTGCAGTCCCTCATAAAATGTTTCTGGTGGATTTTCCGGCACCTTTCGGCAGATTCTGGAAATCTCCTGAAGTTCCTGTTTTCTCTGAAGATTCTTCTCCTCTTGTGCCATCTGTCCAGCCAATTCTGCATAGCGATTCGCATATCTGATCATTCCCTCTGCACTGATAATGCAGGCATTCCAGAAATCCATTTTGGGCTGCGCATCAATATCCACACCGGCTTCTACCTGTTCTGCGATCTTTCTGCGGCACATCTCAATATAGCCTTTTAATCCCCTTTTAAATACCAATGCATAATCCGGCACTGTTTTTCCGCTGGCAATAGCACGTCCTCCAATAGAAAGAATTCCTGACTTTCTTGCCTCCTGGACCTCTGATGTGAGAAACATTTCCGAAGCTTCTTCCGTACTCTTTCCCATCCACCACTGCATGGTTTCATAAATTTTTTCCCGATCCTCCGGTTCCACATCTAATGGATCGTTAGGTCTGACCGGAAGCCGGTCAAGCCCCAGAACTCCATCTTCATTTTTTTTCAACAACCACTGTCCGGTATACTCCGGAAAAATAGAAGCACTGCGGATTTTCTCATTCGCGCAGCCCACTAAAAGTTCTCCATCCCGGATTACCACTTTCATGTGATCCAAAACATATGCAAATACCTTTGCCCGAAACACCGGTGCCGCCTCTCCGCCAAACTCCTTGTATGCCTCTGTTACCAGCAGCAGACGTTCCGAAGAAAGACTCGGTCTTGCTGTTAATACTCGCTCCCGCATATTGCGAATTCGCTCTGTTATCATATTTTCTGCCACTCCTTTCATTGTCACTCAATTTCCCTTTTAAGCAATTTCTTCTCCTAATATTTCCACATGCATGTCAATTTTCTGGAAACATGTCTTAATCTCCTGCATTCTTTCATGGGATGGGGCAGTAAATACATGAGGTGTTCTTCCAATCCCCCGGCATTTATTAATTCCCAGTTCGTGATATGCCAGAAGCGTTACCTCTTTCAAACCGTTTTCTCTGTAAAATTCTGCCGTTGCTTCTATCACCTGCGGCGTATCATTCACATCATGGATCAGCGGCATTCTCATAATTATTTTTTTTCTGATTTCCGAATCCGAAGCCAATTTTCTTAAATTATCCAGAATCAATCGGTTATCCACTCCTGTATATTCTTTATGTATCTCCGGCAGAATACCTTTCATATCATATAAAATATAAGAGGCCTTTTCAGCCATCTGATATAAAATTTCACCATTTCCGCAGCCACTGGTATCCAGCGCCACACCAATATGTGCTTCTGCTGCTGCATTTAACAAAGCCTGTGCGAAGCGGCTCTGTGACAGAAGTTCCCCTCCGCTGATGGTCATACCACCCCCGCTTTTCTCATAAAACCCGGTATCCCGCTGCACTGTATCCATAACTTCCTTCACTGTTCTCCACTGTGCCGCCGGGTTCATGGCCTCCGCCGCACAGGCATCTGCACAGTCAAGGCAGTCATTACAAAGACTCCGATCAACATAGATGCCTTCTTCTCCCAGTTTAATCGCATTCTGATGGCAGATTTTCATACAATATCCGCAACCAATACACTTGGTCACACTGCGCATCAACTGCTGTTTCGATGAGATCAACTCCGGATTGTGACACCATCTGCAATCCAGAGGACATCCCTTTAAAAATACAGTAGTACGGATTCCCGGCCCATCTGAAGTTGAAAAACGCTGAATTCCTCCTACCAGTCCTTTTATCGTGTCGTTCATATCCAACACCCCATTTTTCCTCTATTTGTATGTTACAGTTTCCTATCAGGCCAAATGTGCTGTTCTTGCGATGATCACATCCTGAACAGTCCTATCCAGTTCGGTAAAGTATGCCATATATCCGGCTACCCGCACCACAATATCACGGTAGTTTTCCGGATCCTTCTGGGCCGCCCGCAGCGTTTTGTCATCCACCACATTGATCTGAATATGAAGTCCATTGTTTGACACATATTCTTTGATCAAACTTTCAATAATCTCCAATCCTTTTTCTCCCGCTACACCGCTGGGGTCAAAACGGAGATTAACAAGCGTTCCGTCATAAACCTGATCCTGATGCATATTTTTACTAATAGAGTTAATAGCTGCCGTTGGTCCTTCACTGTCACGCCCCATGGCAGGACCTGCATTATCACTTAAAGCAGTAAAGGCAAATCTTCCATCGGCGGTTGCCCCGACCTTGCATCCCATCGTTAGGTTCACAGTCTGTGCCTGATTACAGAAACAGTATTTTCCGCCTCTTGCATCTGTAAAATTCTGCACATACTTTGCAATATGCGAAACAATTTCATCACAGATACGATCCACCTCTTCATTGTCATTTCCATATTTCGGTGCCTTATTAAGTAATTCCAAACGCAGACGCTCATGACCTTCAAAATTTGTGTCCAACACATGGATCAACTCTTCCATTGTTATTTTTTTATCGTCATATACAAACTTTTTCACTGCCATCAGTGCATCTGCTAAAGATGCCGGGCCGGTAGCAAAAATTCCCGTATACGTGTGTTCTGCACCTCCATGCTGGACCGGCATACCTTTTTCAATACACCCCTTAATCATCATGGAAGAATAAATACATGGCAAACGGGTACTATGAAAAGAAATGACCGTATTAAATCCCCGGCGTATCATATCATACCAATACTCAATCTGTTTCTTCGTTGCTTCCATCAAATCTTCGTAGGTTTTAAAAGCAGCCGGATCACCTGTTTTAGGTCCCATCTGCTTTCCGGTAAGCGGATCCACCCCATTGTGCATAACAAGTTCCAGACACTTGGGAAGGTTTAAATATCCGGCAGATGGGTTTCCGTCGGTTCCGCCTCCACCCTGATGAGGCTCTACACAGCCTAAGATTACCCAGTCCCTGGCATCCTCCACGGAACCCCCCTTGTTTATAACAGTCTGGATCGCACAAGGGTCTCCGAAAAAGGCCGGGTTTGCCTGACCCTCTTGGATCATCTCACAGGCTTTTCGCCAAATATGCTTAGGCGTGCCCTCATGAACACGAAGTGCTACAGCAGGCTGCGCCAATTTAATCCTGCTTGCAGCTTCCAAAGCCAGATATGTAATCTCATTAGTTACATCGTTTCCCTGACGGTCCACACCACCTAACATCAGCACCTGCCACAGCGGAAAACCTGCAAAATCACGGCTGTAATCATCCGGACGCACCTGTACGATTTCGGTTGCCTTGATAAACAGACATTCTATCAGTTCCACAGCCTCTTCCTTCGTGATCAACCCTTCCTTATAATCATTTTCAAAGTACGGTCCCATGATCACATCAAACCTTCCGAAGCCACAAGCAGAACAGTTATTATCCACATACAGCAGATAATAGATAAACCATTCAAACTGCATGGCTTCGCGAAATGTTCTGGCCGGGTGTTCCGGCACACGGCGACAGATTTCTGCAATCTGCAAAAGTTCTTCCTTACGTCCCTTATTTGTTTCTTCTGCTGCCAGACGTTCTGCCTCATCTGCATAGCGACCGGCAAAACGGATCACTGCCTCACAAGCCACAATACTTGCCATCCAGAAATCAATCTGGGGTTGTACTTTTACGGTGCGTTCTTTCGTTTCAGCAATCTTATCTTTGCACATCTGGATATAAACCTGTAAACCACGTTTAAACATCAGGGCATAATCCGGAACCGTTTTTCCGCTTGGAAGCGAACGACAACCCACTGCAATTATCCCTGCTTTTCTGGCTTCCTGTATATCTTCCGGCATATTTTCTTCTACATACTCCTCCAGACTTCTTCCTTCCCACCACTTCAATGTATCCAGAATATCCTGCCGTTCTTGCGGCATTACATCCATTGGATCTGTGGACCGCTTTGGGAGATGATCCAGATTAAGGATTCCGTCTGCATTTTTTTTCGTCAGCCACTGACCGGTGTACTCCGGAAAAATCGATGCACTTCTAACTCGCTTGTTGGTGCTTCCTACCAAAAGTTCGCCATCCCGGATCACTACGGACATATGATCCAGTACATAAGCAAACACATGGGCACGAAACAACTGGATTGACTCGCCTGCATATTTTTTATAGGCCTCTGTTGCCAAAAGAAGGCGTTCTGAGGATACACTTGGTTTTGTATCCAGAAGTCTCTTTTTCATCATATTTATCCGATCATTCAATAAATCTGCCATAGTTCTTTCCTCCAATCATTTCCAGGTTTATATACTCTGCTGCCTTTTTTCAAAATAACTGTTCAGGTTTCATTTTCATCAAACCTGAATGTACGGTTTACCTGCCAACCTCCATCCACGAAGATAGTCTGCCCGGTCATGTAACGCCCAGCTTCACTTGCCATATAAAGTGCAATTCCCAGATAATCCTCCGGCACAGCCACCCGCCCCATAGGCACCTGATCTACACAATGATTCCAATAATCTTTGGAACGGCAGGCCATCATAGGGGTATCGATCCATACCGGTGCAATGCCGTTGACAGTTACTCCTTTCTTTGCATAGGCAACAGCGAACCATTTTGTAATCTGCTTTAGCGCCGCCTTAGTTACACCATAAGAAAAACCGTCCGGCGTATTTACTGTATAACAGCTCATGGTATTAATATTGATAATACGGCCTTTTCCTGCCTTTGCCATAACATTTCCTACCATTCGGTTTACGTTCAGGCTTCCGATCATATTTACATCTATATGTTTTCGGAACAGATCTTCATTATCTTCCAACGTGTCATGTCGCACACACATAGCCGCCGTATGAATGCAGATATCAATCTTTCCATACATATCCAATGTGGTCCGTACCATTTTTTTAACCTGTTCCTTCTTTTCAATCTGAACTTCCAGAGCCATACATATATGTCCTGCCTCTTTTAAGCGGTTGCAGATTGCCTCTGCTTTTGCTAATGTCTTACTTGCTATCACAATGATAGCTCCATTCTTCGCAAAACCATATGCGTACATTTCTGCCAGACCGCCAGCTCCGGTAATGAGAACCACCTGATCTTTCACACAAAATAATTGTTCAATTTTCCCATAATCATCTTCCAGTTTCATAACATTCTCCTGCCTTCTTCTAACGTCAGATACGGCTGCAGATCTTTCTGTAATCCGCAGCCGCATGGTAATTTTCTTTGTAACTATTCCGTAGGTCTGCGCACTTGCTGCGCTGACTATAAGTAAACATAGACCAGAAAGCAAAAATCTAATCAGCGCAGCTGACTTCTTTTTTATACTTCTTCCGTCAATTCAGAAGCTGCTTCTTCAGAAGTGGAAACACCCAAGATCAAGCTTCCTGCAACCACAACAACGGCACATAAAATCACACCTGCCAATACACCATCTACCGGGAAGTGGATCACTGCATCAGTAGCTGCCTTTAATCCCAGTTTGTTCCACAGAAGGGTGGTTGCGCATCCAACAACCATGGCAATATCGATTGCTTTGCTGTTTGCTCCCTTCCAGAACACACCACACAAAAGCGGAATAAAGATTGCTGCGCCATATGCTGCAGCGCCGGTCTGGAACAGATGGAAAATACCGCCTCCGCCTAATGCAAATCCAATACCCAGAACAGCGACTGTAAGAGTCGTAATTCTTGAAATCATCAGAACTTTTTTATCTGTCAGTTTCGGGAAAAGAGGTTTTACTACATCACAGGAAAATGTTGTTCCTGCCATGATCAGGAAGCTGTCTGCTGTAGACATGACACAAGCCAGGATTGCAGAAATAAAAAGTCCCTTGATAACCGGCGGGAAATATCCACCGATTAATGCGCATACAAACTGTTCATGATCTGCCAGATCTGGCATTACAAACGGAATTGCACATGCAGTAAGCACAGTAGCCCAGTTTGCAATCCATCCAATGCCATTTGAGATCACAGATCCTACAAATGCTGTTTTTTCATCTTTCGATGCCAGGATACGCTGCGTATAAGATGAATGCGCTCCGGCAGCAATAAAATAGGATAAAGCAAGTGCGATCAGATCCGGTACATTTACAGCACTCCAGTCCCAGCTTGTATTTGCAAATACATGTGCAACACCACCTGCATGAGAAAAAGCGAAAACAGGAACAATTCCAATCAGGCAGACGATCAGCAGAACACACTGTACTACATCCGTAACCGCTACTGCATAAAATCCACCGGTAATCGTATAAAGCAGAATAACCACACCGCCAATAATGATTCCTGTGTTTTTATCTGTCAGACCAAACAGAGCAAACATAGCACCAATCGATGCACACTGTGCGGCAACGGATGCAACCTGCTGGATAACCGTTACTGCAGAAGCAATAATGCCCGCTCCGCGACCAAATTTCTTACTTAAAAAATCCGGAAGAGTAATCGCTCCTGATCTTCTCAACGGGATTGCCATAACAATCAAAACGCCCCAGCCTACAAACCATAAGCCTAACGTAATCAGTCCTGTGATAACACCGCTTTTCTGTACCAGTCCCATGTTGCCAAATGCTGCAGAAGCACCTACGCAAGTTGCTACGGATGTACCTACCATAACAGGAATCGTTAAGCTTCTTCCCGCCAACGCATAGTCATCATTCGAGGTGACTTTCTTAGAAAAAATTGCTCCAATCGCTACCATACCAAGCAAATAAAGGATAATTACGCCATAGTCTAAAACACTTAAATTAAAACTCATATTCCATTCCTCCTATTCTGCCGTCAATCACAATCTGCCTTTCCTGCTGCGCTCCTGCAGTTAGAGGTAATATAGAATATAGAAAAGCGGCCCCCAGGCTTTTACACCCGAAGACCGCTTTGTCTTTTCCATAATATAACGCCGGCTCAATCAGCAGTATTTGTAATCTTCTGGTACAAAAGCTTCCGGAATCGCTTTTATTGCATCTGATTCTAGCAATGGTTCCCTGCCTTGTCAAGAGAGGCGATTTCGTATAACTGCTTCGCAAAGTCTCATTTTATTTATTATAATGAAATATATTTTTTAATTGTAAATTTCAGATCATGGCCGTGGTCACATACAATACCGTATCCCCTTCTCCGATCCGCTGAAACCGGTGGGGAGTCCTGGCCCGCACGTAAATGGCGTCCCCCTCTTCCATCCGGTACTCCTCAGAGTCATTTAAAACAATCCGCACTTGTCCTTTTGCCACCACAAAATATTCGTCGTGTTCATGTCCCAAAGACACTTCCTCCGTGTCATTGCCATCAAACAGAGTAAGACAACTGCCTCGCATCAGAACTCCCGTCGGAGTCAGAAGCTCATTTTTAACCCGATAATTATTCCGATATACATTTTTGCGTTCCGATTTTCGGATCAGCGGATGATAATCTACGGTTTCTGACACTAACTGAGGCAAATCATACTGGAGCGCCCGGCAGATTCGTTCCAGATTTTCCATTGTCGGGCTGGTGCGTCCATTTTCCACATTGCTTAAGTAGGCGGCAGACAGATCTGTCCGTTCACCAAGTTCTTTTAAAGTGAGATTGCTTTTCAAGCGAATAGAACGAATGCGCTCTCCGATCATATGGTATTCCTCCTGTCTCTTTCATAATAAGTTTCATGATACTATCTCCATTATATTCACTTTTTTCAACTCCTTCAATATTTATAATTATAAATTTAATTTTAAAATTGTAAATTTTCTCAATTGCGCTGCAATTGGTGCTATTGACTTTTCTGATTTTTGTACTAATCTATTACTAATTCAAAAAATTCTCAGACATCAGTCAGGAGGAAACCGTATGGAAACTGTCCTTGTAAGCAACATACAAAAATTCTCACTGGATGATGGCCCGGGTATTCGGACAACGGTGTTCTTCAAAGGATGTAATCTTTCCTGCGCCTGGTGTCACAATCCCGAGTGTATTTCTCAATATCCCACCTTACAATTTATCAATGACGCCTGCAGCGGCTGCCGACACTGTGAAGACGTCTGTGCTCATGGCGTACACAGTTTTAAAAAGAAGGAACATCTCATAAACCGCAGTCTCTGCCAGGCATGTGAGACATGCTGTCGTTCCTGCCTCCAGGATGCGCTTACAGTAAATGGAAAGCTCTGGACCAGAGATCAACTGCTTTCTGTTATCATGCAGGATCTGGACTTCTACCGCGAAACAGGCGGCGGAGTCACCTGTTCCGGCGGCGAGCCTATGTTGCATGCGGATTTTGTTGCCGAACTGCTGGCCTGCTGCAAAAAAGAAGCACTCTCAACTGCGGTGGATACTGCCGGAAATGTTCCGTTTTCAGAATATGAAAAAGTACTCCCCTGGACAGATATCTTCCTTTATGATATCAAGGCTTTTTCCAGTGAGATCCACAAGAAATACACCGGTTGTGAGAACAGTCGTATCCTTGCAAATATCCGATTATTGAAAGAACACCATGCAACTGTATATGTGCGCATCCCCGTTATCCCCGGCGTCAATGATTCCATCGAAGAACAGAAACGTATTGCTGATTTTTTAAAAGAAGTACAACCAGATAAAATCGAACTGCTTCCCTACCATGCATATGGCACCGGAAAATACATTTCCAGCGGCATATCATATCGTCTTTCCGGTCTGCTTCCGCCAACACCCAAAACCATGGAAAACCTGCTTTTGATTTTCCTCGCAAGAGGACTTCCAGCTGTGATTTCCTGATTATAGCATCTACTTTCAGAACAGGAGGAGATTATTATGTCTGTAAAAGAAGTTTCTATTTCCCCACGCATCCGTATGATTATGGATCACCATGCTGAACATCTTGACCGGAGTGAAATTCCGGTACGAGATGACTGCTACGAAGAGGCCTTTAAAGAACATCCGGACGAACCGGCCTGCATCCGCTTTGCCTATGGTCTGGACCATTTCATGCAAAAAAAGAAAATTTTGTTAAATGAGTACGATCTGTTAGCCGGTTTTGCCTACCGCTACTCCTACAACACAACAATGCCCATTGATTTTCCGCGAGATTACGATCCTCGTTTTCGCCCGACTCGATTTCTTTCTGCGAAGAAAGAAGCCGAAATGTGTGCCGATTTTTACCACTGGAAACCAGACAATGTTGGTTGGGACGATTTTGATTTCTGGGACCGGTGTTTAAAGGGCGGTGTATTCAAACACTGGGAATCCGGCCATATTATTCCGGGTTACCATCGTATCATCCAAAAAGGCTTTGGCAAAATCCGCAAAGAGTGTGAGGAAGCATTAAAAACCGCAAAAGGTGAATCCAGAGATTTTATCCTGTCCATCAAAATCTGTGCCGAGGCCTGCACACGCTATGTGCTCCGCTATCGCGACCTTGCGTGGAAACGCAGCCTGGAAACCTCTGATCCTGTATATAAAAATCAAATGGAGAAAATTGCCGCTGCCTGCAAACATATTTCCACTGAACCGGCTTCTGATTTTTTTGAGGCCATTCAGTTGCTCTGGCTAACCCATGAAATTATGTATAATGAGAGTGTACCGACCTCTACCTCCCTTGGCCGCATTGACCAATACCTCTATCCCTATTATGAAAAAGATGTAAAAGAAGGAAAAATGACTTATGAAGAAGCTTCTGATCTGATAGATGCACTTTGGGTTAAATTCTCTACTACAATCCACGCTTACCAGAATATTACTCTGGGCGGTACTGATATGAATGGAAAATATCAGTGCAATGATCTTACTTTCATTGCACTGGAGGCGACACGCAGGATCCGCAGTGACCAACCGCTTATTTCTCTGCGCTACAGCCCGGACATGCCTCTGGCTTTGTGGGAAGAATGTGTGGCTTTGTTAAAGCTCGGTCTTGGTTTTCCTGCTTTCTTCAACGATGAAGGAAATATCAAGGCTCGCGTACGTGCCGGTCTGACCCCTGAAGACGCCTGCGATTACGGAATCATCGGCTGTGTAGAACCAGCTTCTCCCGGCGCGGAATACTCAAAAACAGAAGTGCTGCGCATCAACTGGGCCAAGATTCTGGAACTTATGCTGCACGGAAAAAACACCTATGGCTCTTCCGCTGTGCTAACTCCTTTCGTCAATCATACGTTAGATGAATTCACTGACTTTGCTTCATTCTACCAATGGTTTAAAGAAGAACTGGCTGCATTCTCTCTACGTGCCATGAACATTGTCAATACCATGGATCGGCCATGGCCTTACTATTATCCAACACCGGCCCTTTCCATGACTATGGCAGACTGCATTGAGAACGGCATGGATGTAACCGGAGGCGGAACAACCTATAATAACAGCGGAATCAATACTGCCGGAATGGCAAACGTTGTGGATTCCCTTGCTGCAATCCGACAGGCTGTATTTGAAGAACATAAGCTTACGCTGCCAGAACTTGCCGATATCCTGCTTCATAATTTTGATGGACACGATGATCTACAGCACTACTTAAAAACCTGTTGTCCGAAATTTGGAAATGATGATAACGAAGCAGACTGGATCATGAAAGACCTGACTGACTTTTACGCGCGAGTTACCGAAAGCATGCGAAATCCTCGTGGCGGCAGATGGCAGTTGGGGCTTTACACCGTGGAGGACCACTCCAAACTTGGAACCATGACCGGAGCGCTTCCGGAAGGTCGAAATGCCGGAATTTCTTTGGCAAATGCGATTGCGCCGGTCCAAGGTGCTGATCACACAGGCCCGACTGCTGTGTTGAATTCTTTGGTAAAAACAGATCTGTCTGTTGCAACCAACAACATGGTCCTGGATCTGAAGTTTAATCCTTCTTTTATGGCAAAACCAGCTCATGTTGCTGCCATGCGTGCCATGATTAATTCTTTCTTCCGCAGAGGCGGACTGGAAATTCAGTTTAATATCATCGACCGGGCAACACTGATAGACGCACAGGCTCACCCAGAAAAGCACCGTAACCTAGTTGTCCGTGTATCCGGTTTTTCCGCCTACTTTGTCACCCTGATGAAAGAAACCCAGGATGAGATCATTGCACGTACAGAATACTCCGCTATCTAAAACTTTACATCTGAGAGGACATCTTCTATGAAAAACAAGAACACCTACATATTTCTTACATCCGCATCCCTTATGGGACTCTACTGGTTTGGAAATGCCTTCATTCTTACTTATGCCAGTATTTTTCTTCTGGATAAGGGACTAAGCAACACCCAGATTGGTCTTGTTCTTTCTGTGGGAGGTGTTCTCTCCATTTTATTTCAAGGTATCCCATCTGCCCTGGCCGACCGTTTTCGCAGTGTATCCCTGAAACTTGTTATGTCTCTTTTTCTGCTTCTGGAGCTGTCTCTGTGCATCGGTATTCATGCTTATGCCGGAAACAAACTTCTTCTCATGGCAGAATACGCCCTATTAGAAGGAGCAGACTGGGCTTTTTTAGCATTTCTCAATGCAACTTCCATGGAATATGAAAATCATGGTTATGCCATCAACTTTTCGGTGGTACGCTCCTTCGGTTCCGTACTTTATGGAATTTCTACGCTGATGCTGGGTATTTTGAGCAGCCGTTTTGGATTGTTTTTTCTAATCCCATGCCTGATCCTGGTACGATTAACTACATTGCTCAATGTCCTGTTCTTGAAAAATATCAGAAAAAACAAATATACGCCAAACTTGAAAAAAAACTGCCCTGATTCCCCGGATACCGGCTACCTTTCCTTCTTTCGTGAAAATCCCAAGCTTCCTTTTCTTCTGTTTGGATTTTTTTGTCTCTGGATGAGCGGCACATCCACCAATAATTACCTGGTCCATATTATACGAAAAGTGGGCGGCAGCAATACAGCTATGGGATTTATCTCAAGCACCAGTGCCTGGATGGAAGTTCCCTTCATGTTGCTTTGCGGATTTTTATTAACCAAATTTTCCTGTGGCGCCCTGCTCAGGATTTCTTCTTTCTTTTACATTTTAAAACCCACCATTCTGCTTCTGGCATCCAGCATTCCTGTCGTGGCACTTGGACAATACATGCAGGGGCCATCCTATGCCATTTTTACCATTGCCTCCGTCTATTACATGAACCACATCGTGGATACAAAGGACAACGCCAAGGCTCAGGCTCTGCTTGGTATCTGTACCAAAGGACTCAGCGGTATCGTTGCCAATCTCGTTAGTGGTATCATGCTGGACCTTTTTGGCATAAACGGAATGCTTGGATTCTGTATCGTCTGTACTATGTGCGGATTCTGCGTACTCCAGACAGTTACCCGACAGAAATAGACCACGATACCTTTATTTACCGTTTTATATCTATGTTCTCTTAAAATCTTGTTTTAATAATCTCTCCCGTTTTCCTTCAACCACGCACGTCTTGTCTTATAATCCGGCAGCACTTTTTCCACTTCTGCCCAGAAAAGAGGCGAATGGTTCATCTGTTTTCTGTGGGCCAGTTCGTGGACTACTACGTAGTCTAAGATTTCCGTCGGCATGAGGATCAGTTTCCAGTGGAAATTTAAATTTCCTTCCCCGCTGCAGCTGCCCCAGCGTGTTTTGGCAGCGCGGATGCTGATTCGTCCGTAGGTGACGCCCATGATTTTTGCGTACCAGGCAGTGCGCTCTGTGATCTTTTTTCTGGCGGCACGGCGGTAAAAGGCTTCTACCTCCGGATGTCCTTCATAATCTGGCTTTGGGGCATCTGCCTTTTTGCGGCGATGCTTTTCAATGAGAAACCATTTTTCCACAATCCATTCCTGACGGTCATTTACAAAATCCATCAGCACCTTTTTGGTGATCCCTTTTGGCGCACGAATCAGCACTTTTCCATCTGCCTGCACTTCCAATCCAATGGTCCGCCGTCTGGAATATACCACATCTACCGGGATCGTTCCCTCTTTTTCGCCCTGGCGCCAGCCAACTTCAATCCTGCTTACCACCTTGTCACCTCATTCCTGTCCTTCAAAAATACCCCCAGCACAAAACGAACATTTTTCCATTTTGCACTGAGGGTATGTCATCTTCCTTTATTTGCCTGTCACCCAGGCATTTTGTTCATTTACAGACTAAACTTTCAGCCTTACAGCACATCCGAAAAATGCGGCCGCAGCTTCTTAAACATCTTAAGTCCCACTCCAAATACCAAAAGAGTGAATACCCAGTAATAAATAGTCAGTTTCGGTCTTTCCCAGAACCAGTTTCCTGTAATCATACTATCCTTATAACCGGTTACAATGTAATAAAATGGATTGATTTTAAATAATGGTTCAA
>CAVFER010000021.1:0-9318 GCA_963621525.1 bacterium
GGCGGCAAAGAAACATGTCGCATTCGCGACCCGCCGCAGGCGGAGAATGTGCCAAAGCACATTCTTTCTTGTACATGCAGATATAAAACAGCCGGTCCATCAGGCAAACCTGACGACCGGCCGATTTATTTTACCTCAAGCGAACCAATTCCATGCGAGAATTAGTTGTACTTACGCTTACGAGCAGCTTCAGACTTTTTCTTACGTCTTACGCTTGGCTTCTCGTAATGCTCTCTTTTACGAATTTCCTGCTGAATGCCAGCCTTTGCGCAGTTTCTCTTGAATCTGCGTAAAGCACTGTCTAAGCTCTCGTTATCTTTAACAATTACGTTTGACATCGCTCACACCTAACCTCCCTCCAGTTGTGTAATTGTGCATAATACAACTGTTTGGGTATTTTTAGCACTGCTATGATTATAGCATAAAATTCCCATACGTCAAGAAAAATTTTATATTTTCCCGGGTTTTTTGCACTTTTTATTCAAACAGGCTTATTTGGTCTGTTCTTCTACTACTTCTACAGCTTTTTTTAAGGCTTCTTCAATACCAGCCGGGTTCTTTCCGCCGGCCTGAGCCATATTAGGGCGGCCGCCGCCGCCGCCACCTACAAGACCCGCAATGGCCTTGATCAGGTTTCCTGCATGAGCGCCCTTCTTTTGAGCTTCATCTGTTGCAGTTGCCATCAGGCTTACTTTTCCGTCCATAACGGAAGCGATCACAACTACGCCTTCACCGATCTTATCCTTTAACTGGTCACCCAGGTTTCTAAGACCGTTCATATCCACATCAGCTACCTTGGAAGCAAGTACCTTAACACCATTTACTTCTTTTACCTGGCTTAATACATCGCCTAAGGAGTCATTTGCCATTTTGCTCTTTAACTTCTCATTTTCAGAGCTTAATGCCTTGATCTCGTCTAACAGAGACTGGATCTTAGCTGTAAGAGCGGCAGGAGTTGTCTTAGCTGCCTTAGCTGCTTCGTGAAGCTCTGCTTCAACTTCTGCATAATGCTTCATCAGACCGTCAGAGGTAAGAGCCTCAATACGTCTTACACCAGCTGCGATACCTGCTTCAGAAAGGATCTTGAAGTATCCGATGGTACTTGTATTTGCTACGTGGGTACCGCCGCAAAGCTCTGTGGAGAAATCTCCCATCTTTACAACACGTACCTTTTCACCGTACTTCTCACCAAACAGTGCCATAGCACCGGTCTTCTTTGCTTCATCTAAAGTCATGACCTCAGTTACAACCGGAAGTGCAGCCTGGATCTCTTCATTTACCATATCTTCTACCTTTTTGATCTCCTCTGGAGTCATAGCAGAGAAATGAGTAAAGTCGAAACGGAGACGTCCTGCATCTACATAGGAACCAGCCTGTTCAACATGGCTTCCTAATACAGTACGCAGTGCTTTCTGCAGTAAGTGGGTAGCACTGTGGTTCTTGCTGGTTAATGCACGGTTCTTCGGGCATACCGATAAGGTAACAGTCTCGCCAACGCTTAACATTCCTTTCGTCATAACACCTACATGGCCAATCTTTCCACCCTGTAAATGAATGGTCTCTTCTACCTTAAACTCTCCGTTTGCACTGTGGATGGTACCCTTATCGCCCTGCTGACCGCCCATGGTTCCGTAGAATGTGGTCTGGTCTGCGATAACGGTTCCTCTCTGACCATCTGTTAAGGCTTCCACAATCTCATCCTCTGTCGTCAGAACAGAGAGCTTGGAGTCAACATCTAATTTATCATAACCTACAAACTCAGAAGTGATAGCAGCATCGATAGATTGATATACAGTCACATCTGCACCCATATAGTTGGTAGTCTTACGTGCCTTACGGGCTTTTTCCTTCTGCTCCTTCATAGCCGCTGCAAAACCATCCTCATCAACGGTGCAGCCCTTTTCCTCCAGAATCTCCTTCGTCAGGTCTACCGGGAAACCGTAGGTATCGTACAACTTAAATGCATTTTCACCGGAAAGAGTCTTCTCACCGGAAGCTGCCATAGTATCTTCCATCTCAGCAAGAATCGCCAGTCCCTGATCAATGGTCTTGTTGAACTTATCTTCTTCCTCTGTCAGCACCTTAAAGATCATAGACTGCTTTTCTTCCAGTTCCGGATATCCGTCCTTAGAAAGTTCGATAACAGTCTTGGAAAGCTCTGCCAGAAACTCACCTTCGATGCCAAGCTTTCTTCCGTGACGTGCTGCACGGCGCAGCAGACGGCGCAGAACATAGCCTCTTCCTTCATTAGAAGGCATGATACCATCAGAGATCATAAAGGTACAGGACTTAATATGGTCTGTAACAATACGAAGGGAAACATCCGTTTCATGATCTTTCTGGTATTCCTTATGGGAAAGGGCACATACTCTGTCCAACAGGGCCTTGTTGGTATCTACAGTAAACAGGGAGTCTACATCCTGAACAACAACTGCCAGACGCTCCAGACCCATACCTGTATCAATGTTCTTTTGCTTCAGCTCGGAATAATGACCATGTCCGTCATTGTCAAACTGACTGAATACGTTGTTCCAAACTTCGATGTAACGGTCGCACTCACAGCCTACAGTACATCCCGGTTTGCCGCAGCCATATTTCTCGCCTCTGTCGTAGTAGATCTCAGAACATGGGCCACAGGGACCTGAACCATGTTCCCAGAAATTATCTTCCTTACCAAAACGGAAGATTCTCTCCGGTGCAATACCGATCTCCTTATTCCAGATATCAAATGCTTCATCATCATCCTGGTAGATAGATGGATACAGACGGTCCGGATCCAGTCCAACGACTTCTGTTAAAAATTCCCAGGACCAGTGAATAGCTTCTGTTTTGAAGTAATCACCAAAAGAAAAGTTTCCTAACATCTCAAAGAAAGTACCGTGACGTGCTGTCTTTCCGATGTTTTCAATATCACCTGTACGGATACATTTCTGGCAGGTGGTCACTCTTCTTCTTGGCGGGATCTCCTGACCGGTAAAATAAGGCTTTAAAGGTGCCATACCGGAGTTGATCAGCAGAAGGCTGTTATCATTATGCGGTACAAGTGAAAAGCTCTTCATAGCCAGATGGCCCTTGCTCTCGAAGAATTCAAGGAACATACGGCGCAGCTCGTTCACTCCGCGGTACTGTGGTTGTTTCACTTTTTTCTTCCTCCATTATATAAATTTAGGGTTTTCAGTAAATATTTCAGGACAGCAAAAATCCGGGCAGAACAGACCTTGCCTGTGAATGCCCTCCTAAAACAAACCATGTATATTAACTCATAATCGGAATTCTACCATATAAGAATTGAATTAGCAAGAGAAAATGTATCCCTGAAACCTTCATTAAGACATTTCATATTTCCTATAATCCTCTGGAACGGATAGAAATAAGAAAATCTCCAGCCAGTTCCCCGCTTCCCTTCTTATCCAGTTCCTGGACTGCTCCTTCTTCAAACAGATCCGGGAATTGTTTTAAAAGCTTATGCTCCTGGGTCCTTATCCGGTCCAGATGCATGCCGGACCAGTATAATACCTTATCCAGATCCCTCATAGATACTGCAGATACGATAGCCTCATGATCCTCCAGTACCGAAACCATGGTATTATCTGTGTCTGTAAGCATCAGCGTAAGCAGACGCATCCGTTTATAATTGCAACATTCCTTCTGTATCACATCCCAGCAGTACATTCTGTCTATTTCCTTATAAAACAGAGAGTGAAACACTTCATCTGACGCAAAAAAGCCGCGTACATCCCCTGTCCTCACACATTCCTGCTGCTTCTGGAGCTGATCCTCTAAGCGCAGGATGACGGTAGGGGAAAATGCAGCTACAAAATCCCTCATCACATTTTCTTCAATAGAACGGCGGATAAAACGTTCGTTATAGATCCGTTTCAGATCAAGTTTGGATATCATAGTACCTCTTTGAGGCAGAAATGTGATCATCCCTTCCTGTTCCAGCCGGATCAGGGCATCCCTTACTGGGGTGCGGCCAGACTGATACAGTTCACAAATATCTTTAATACTGAAAATAATACCTGGCTTTAAGCGCAGGCCCATAATATCGTCTCTTAAAACTGTATATATATCATGGCCTTCTTGTTTTTTTACTGTTTCAAAACTCATCTTCTACTTCCGTATCCTGTTTTGTTGCTGCAAGAAGATACTGTGTGTAAAGATAGGGACAAAAAGAAACGCCTGATGCCAGCTTTGAAAAATGGATCGCGCCGATCTCACTGGCCGCTTCCACTTTTCTCATCCTCTTAAAAAGACCTAAAAAGCTGCATCTGGCCTGTACACTGCGGGTATAAATCTGCGGCTTTTGTTCTTCCAGTACATGAAATAATTCGTGCCACAGAATAATATCCCTAAAGCACCGATACATGTCACTATCCGAAGAAAGCCGGATTTCCATCCGGCTTTCCCCTAAAGCGATCACAGTTTCATTTAAAAGAACTTTCTTTTCTTCCGGGACCATTATCCCCATATAGAGAAAAGAAGGCGTAAGTTCCGGCTTTTCTGTTTCTATATGAAAGCCAAAAAGATCCAGATATTCCTTTGCAGTCCTCTTTCCATACTGACCTTCCAGCATTTTTAACTGCTCCCCTGCTTCTTGCATACTATATTTTATTATAGTTGATTTTTCTTCTGAATTCAACTGTTTCCCAGCAGAATCTTTATCCAGGATATGCATATACCAGAACTCATCGGAATAGTTTTTCACTGAATCTCTCCTTTAACCTAAGGAATTCTTTGCAAGGACTAAAATAATCTCCTCTTCCGGCCTCTTATCTGCCAGTTCTGCCTGGATCAGTCCAGAGACCTGGGCATATTCCGGAATGCCGGAATAGTCGATCACACGGGAGCCTGCAACTACATATACATCTGGATTAATACGTACTTCAGATGAGAAGTTAGAAGATGCATCCCATATCTTCTTTAAGTCTTCTGCCGCATTTTCCATCGTAGTCACTACACAGCCACCATTGGAACGCTGTATCTTAATAAAGCCTTTTTTGTCAATGACACGCAGCTGCTTTTTGTTTCCCTGTTTACAGGTAACAACAAAGATCTGACCATTGGTGGCCTCTAATTCCACCTCTGATTCCGGAACGCCTACAGACTCTGCTGCTATGGCAACTGCCTCTTTTGCATCACAGTTCTTCATCAGGTCTGTGGTCTTTACTTCTGTTGAACCCATGGCAATGGCAGTCACCTTCTGGGCCTGTTCATCGATCTCTACATATACTTCAATGCTGTCTTCCACTGCGCCGGAATTCATAGCCAGTTCTTTTGCCTCTTTTTTCAGCTGGGCAATATCCTGGGCTGTAGGGTTTGGAATGGTTCTTTCTACCATTTCACGGACCATGGCAAGTGCTACACCGATGGATGAGATGACCTCTGCATTTTCCGGTATCTGATACTTAAAGCCCATATCATTGGCAGTAAAAGTAAGAAGGGTTCCTGCACCGCCGCCAGCCCCTACCAGTACGATCTGATCCCGTTCGATCTTATACTTACTGATCAGGTCTTCGATCACAGGTTTGATCTTGTCTGTAGATTTTTGAAGGATAGACCTTGCAGTATCCTGAACGGACATCCCCACTTCATCTGCCAGCAGCTTTATGGCCTTTGTTGCAGATTCTACGTTACCTCTTGCATAATCTCCCTCTGCCAGTATTCCCAGCACATTGGCTGCACATGTATTGGTAATGGTAACAGACTCTCCGTTATTTAAGCGGATAGCCACATAATCACTGGGGTCATTTTCCCTTGGCTGCATATAGTAAAGGCTTGCCCCGTCAAAAAGCTTTGGATCTGTAAAGCAGGCATATCCCATATTTGCAATGTGGGCAGAACGTGGACCTACATCTACAATACCGCCTTTTCCAGCCCGGACCATGGAACCTCCTGCCACACCAAGTACACGCACATCCAGGGAATTTACATAGGTTCGGTGGCCACCGATAATAGCGTAATCTACTGCAGGGCGACCATTTTTAATGACCCCGATATTTGTAGAAGTGCCCCCCACTTCAAAATAGATACCGTTGGAAGCGCGAAGATACATCAGCGCCCCGATCACAGAAGCTGCAGGACCTGAAAGCATAGTCAGAACCGGTCGTTTCTTCATTTCGCCTACTTCCATTACACCGCCATCGCCTCGCATGATCATAAGAGGTACTTTTACACCTGTAGAACGTACAGAAGATTCTGTGCTGTTGGCTGTTTCCATCATCTTTGGAAGAATGCTGGCATTTAAAGCAGCTGTACGTGTTCTGGTTGTCAGGCCGTAAAGCTTTGTGATATCAGATGCCATAGAAGCCGGAAGCCCCATAGACTCTGCTGTCTCTGCCACCATTTTTTCTTCTGTCATATTATCTACGCCAAAGGCCTTGGAAGCTACGATCACACGGTCTCCCTGGTTATACAGACTCTGGATCACCTGTTTTACAGATCCTTCGTTCATATCCTTTGACTTCATAAATGCAGAATGTATTTTAATAAATTTTCCAGTTCCCAGATCAATATCCGGTATCTTTGTCTGCCGTTTTGCAAGCCACCCTTCAATACCGCCTTTTCCAATACCTACAACACCTACATCTGCCACATCGCCTTCCAGAAGAGCGTTGGTAGCCTGGGTGGTACTGTGGGCAATAAAGATCACCTCATCGGGACTGATATTGCTGGACTCAAGGCATTTCTGGAAAGAATCCACTACGCCCTTTGCCACTCCTTCTTTTGCAAAGTGGGTGGTCATAACAGAACCTTTTCCCACGATCTCGTTGGTGGCATTATCAATGGCTACTGCCTTTGTATGAGTGCCGCCTACGTCAATCCCGATCCTGATCGCACGTTTTGCCATAATCTTTTATCCTCCTATCTTACAGAACACTGCTGTATACCATATATCCAAGAACTTCAATAGCGACCATTGCCAGCCAGCCCCATGGAAGGTTTGTCTTGATATAGGTCTTCGGCTCCAGCTTTGCATAGCTTAATGCCCACATGGTCCAGGACTGGGTCGGGCAGGAAGAAGCAACAATGGCAACTGGCGGAACTAAGAACAGCATGAACAGATATGGTTCTGTAAATACGCCCATAGCCTGTAAAATAGATGCAAGGGCAATACCTGAACCCCAGATCATCAGAGGACCTCTGAACAGTGCCAGCGGAGCAACGATACAGAACACTGCTAATAACACTACCGGTGACTGTGGGATAATGCCTCCTAACAGATTTTGAAGAATAGGAGCTACCTGTTTTGCAGCTGCCTGGAAAATATTAACGCCATATAACATACCAATCAGCAGGCCGGAATCTGCAACACCGTCATACAGTGTCTTCTGTACCTTTTCTACTGCTTTTGCATAGCTGGTCATATTTCTGGTAAATAACAGTCCCAAGAAGATACCTAAAAGGAAAGCTGGTACAGGCTGCCATTTAAAGAAAGATACCATAATGATCGGAACAAAAGGAACGATCATGCAGTAAAATGGAAGTTCTCTTGCTTCCGGTGTGGAAACAGCTGCAAATGCTCTGGTCTTGCCCTGTTTCATAAAGTTAAATACAATAAATACGATCATGATGACTACACTGATCACAGTTGCTATTAATGCAAAATGAATGTATGTATCATCATATTTAATGTCTGGGAATACAGCAAAGAACTGACTTACATAAGCAATGTTTAAATACATGCCGGAAGCAACTGCCAGCATATAAGCTCCTAAAGCGGTTTTCTTATCAATACCGAGGGAGAACATGATCGGCAGAACGATCATACCAATCGCCATTACAGAACCAACACCAAAAGCGCTGCAGAAAATCAGGGCGCAGACTACATTTAAAAGGATCGCTGTCATCAAAGGTTTGTCACCAGCCAGCTCTACTGTCTTTTTAATGATATAACCTGCAATACCTGTATCTACCAGTACTCTTCCGAACCAGGCACCAAATACGATGATGGCAATGGTAGCCCCATAATTTTCTACTGATTTCTGGAATACATCTGTTACTACTGTCTGGATCGGCACCATACCGATAATGCACCAAAGGATCGCTGTTACAATAAATCCCACCAGAAGATTGCCCCCTTTAAAGCAATACACGATAAGACCGATAAAAGTGATAAGTAATAAAATACCTGCAAGAATGTCCATACTCTTAACCTCCTAGATTTTTATGGTTACCGGCAACTCACTAATATATCAGTACTAATATATTAGCATTGATATATCAGTTTTGTCTATGGTGATTTGTCCTATTTTTGTCCGCTTTTATTGTGCATATTACACAATTACCACTTTCTTAATACGGCATTTTATTATGTATTTTACATTTTCTCTTTATATATCTATTTTTTGTTCTTTCTACGATTTCACAAACTGATATATCAGTTTGTCCACATTAAAAATGACCCTGGAGCATTTCCAGAGTCACCTTGTGTACTGCTTCTTCTATTTTTCACTTCGTTCATCATACCGTTTTGCCAGTTCATAGGCCCGTTCCCTGGTCTGGGTTACCATGTTGGAGGCATAGGACAGACCATTTCCTGTTTTACCGGAGCTGTCAGCTGCATCGGATTCTCTTTTTTTCAGCCAGTCTTTTTCTTCGTTTGCCAGTTTCAGGGCTTCTTCCTGCGGAAGGACTTCTAATAAGGCATTGTAGATCACGCTTAACTCGCCATCCCACATTTTCAGTTCTGTCTCTGCAGAAGTTTTTGCAGAGTAAACATTGGAATCCGTCTCCTGCTCTCTGGTCTTTTGTATCTGGCTGTCTAATTTTTTCAGACGGTCTGTATAGCTTTCCTCCTGAGCTGCTGCAGACAGCACTGCTACCCCAGCGTCTTCAACAGCAGCTTCTTCGCTGACTGTTTCTTTTTTCTGTACTGGTTCCTTGCTTTTTTCTCCCGTCTCTTCAGGAACATTCTGAGACTCTTCTTTTTCTTCTCCAACGGCTGTATCTGCCGAAAGCACCTGTACCTGCTGTTCCTGTGGAGTTTTCTTCACAACGGAGCTTGTATAACTGGTAATGGCCATTCCCACCACCAGGATACAGCCGATAATCACCCATATCCTTCTGTCTTTCATATATTCACATCCCTATTTCTATATCTGCCTTTCCCTCATCTAAAACCGGAGAAAGGAAATGCCTCCAGTCATACAGTAGCACAAAATCGTGTTCTTGTGAACACAAATCAAAAAGGAGTAATATATTGTAAGAATTGCGTAAAAATTGGGGCTGTATTGAAACAGCCCCACGTTTAAGAGGATAAACCCTCATCTTCTATCAGATTATTTCCGTCCGCTGCTGTAGTAGCCAGCTGGTCAC
>CAVFER010000021.1:9328-30521 GCA_963621525.1 bacterium
GTCACACCGTTCATTCTGAGGATGGCCGGCATGGCCTTTTACCCAGATGAATGTGACCTGATGCTGCTCTTTTGCCTTTAAAAGGCGCTTCCACAGGTCGATATTTTTTACCGGACCGCTTTTGCCCCGGTTCCAGTCTTTGGCGATCCAGCCATCAATCCATCTCTGATTAAAAGCATCTGTAAGATATTTTGAATCAGAATATAATTCGATCTTACAGGGACGGTTTAAGGCTTCTAAGCCTGCTATAGCTGCCATTAGTTCCATACGGTTATTGGTAGTCCTTTTATAGCCTGCAGATAAGGTCTTTTCATGTAGCTGGCCATTTTTATCCACATAGTGCATGACCACCCCATAGCCTCCTGGTCCGTCCGGATTTCCTCTTGCTGATCCATCTGTGTAAATCTTTACTTCTGTCATTTTTCTGTACTCCTGTTGTTATTACATATACCAGAACATGATCTTCCGGTATATTTATCGATTCCATTTTTCGCAAAGAGCTAATATCTGCTCTGTAAAGCGGGTCAGATCCTGATTTGCCCCGCCCTGGTTGCGCGCGATCACATCCATAAGCATCTGTCCTGCATCCACCAGTCTGGTGTAAATACCGGTTGCCTTTCTGGTCGCCTGAGTTTCTGCCTCTACCGGAACTGGCTCGGTCTCCTTGATCCATACGCCACTTATCAGGTCAAATTCCGAACCGGAATAAGGCGCCTTGGCTGTAAGTCCCAACTGAGTATTTAAAGCATCGGTGAGTGATTCACAGGACTCGTCATTTCCATGTACTACAAATACATATTCAGGCTTTTGTTCAAATGCTGCAGCCCAGGTAAGAAGACCGTCTCTGTCTGCATGGCCGCTGATGCCATCCAACGTCTCAATATGGGCTTTCACATCAATCTCTTCACCAAAAATCTTCACAGCCGGCGCTCCATCCTGAAGCAGACGCCCTAATGTTCCTTCTGCCTGATATCCGGCAAATACTACGCTGCACTCTTCTCTCCACAGATTATGTTTTAAATGGTGGCGGATACGACCGGCATCACACATGCCTGCTGCGGAAATGATCACCTTTGGGGTCATATCAAAGTTAATATTTTTGGATTCCTCACTGGTAACAGAAAGCTTTAATCCCGGGAAATCAATTGGGTTGATCCCCCGTTCTACTAATGCTTTTGTCTCTTCATCATAACACTCTACCATGTTCTCTTTAAACACATGGGTGGCTTCTACTGCTAATGGACTATCCACATATACCTGGAAGCCGTCATGGCCGGTGACCAGCTTTTCTTCTTTAATGTGACGGATCATATAAAGAAGTTCCTGGGTCCTGCCTACTGCAAAGGCCGGAATCACTACATTGCCCTGGCGGTCTAAGGTCTGCTGGATAATACGTGCCAGACCCACTACATGGTCTTCGCCCTTTTTGTGATAGCGGTTTCCATAGGTGGATTCCATAACCACATAATCACCGTCAGAAATATACTGCGGATCCCGGATCAGTGGTTTATTCTTGTTTCCAATATCACCGGAAAAGACGATTTTTCGCTGTTCATCCCCTTCTGTAGCCCAGATCTCAATAGAGGCAGAACCAAGCAGATGGCCTACATCTGTAAAACGCAGGGTAATGTTTTCGTTTAATTTAAACTTCTGTCCATAGGCCACACCTTCAAAATGGCCTAAAACACCTTCTGCGTCCTGCATGGTATAAAGGGCTTCTACTTCTGTTTTGCCGGCTCTGCGGGCTTTACGATTGCGCCACTCTGCCTCCATCTCCTGAATATGGGCACTGTCACGAAGCATGATACCGCACAGATCTGCAGTTGCATAGGTGGTGATAATCTGCCCCTTAAATCCTCTGGCATAGATCCAAGGAAGCATGCCCGCATGGTCAATGTGGGCGTGAGTCAGAAATACGTAGTCAATCTCACTGTAACTGACCGGAAGTTCTGCATTCTGGTAAGGATTGTTTCCCTGCTCCATACCACAATCAATAAGAACTTTTGTATCTCCCACTTCCAGAAAATGGCAGCTGCCTGTTACTTCATGGTCTGCTCCGATAAAGGTCAGTCTCATAAGCATTCTCCCCTCTGCTGCCCTTTTTATAATCCAAAGGGCCTCGTTTTTGCTAACATCAGTATATCACATTTGTACGTTTACTTGCAATCTTTTTCAGTTATTTTACAAATAATAGACGAATTTTCTGATAATGTTGTTTTCTACTTAGATGATTCCATGGCAGGAAGCACAGCTAGTACATCGCTTCATAAAAATACCCTCTGGCATATGTTATTTTCTACAACATATGCCAGAGGGTATGATTTTTATTCACTTAAGTATGCCTTCTTTACGCGGTCATTGTTCATCAGCTCTTTTGCATCGCCGGAAAGAGCAACGGTTCCCGTTTCCAGAACATATGCTTTATTGGCAATCGAAAGGGCTTTCTTTGCGTTCTGCTCTACTAAAAGAACGGTAGTTCCGTCTTTATTAATCTGCTGGATAATATCAAAGATCTCATTTACATAGATCGGTGAAAGTCCCATAGACGGTTCATCTAATACCATTACTTTTGGGTGGCTCATAAGCGCACGTCCCATCGCAAGCATCTGCTGTTCACCACCGGATAAGGTTCCTGCCAACTGGTTCTTTCTCTCTTCCAGACGTGGGAAACGCTTGTAGATCATCTTTAATGTTCCTTCGATCTCATTTTTATCCCTGCGGGTATAAGCCCCCATCATCAGGTTCTGTAAAACAGAAAGAGTTGCAAATACACGGCGTCCTTCTGGGACATGGGCAATTCCCATGCTTACCAGCTTATAGCCTGGAATATGGGTAATATCCTTTCCCTCATAAATGATCTTTCCGGCTTTTGCAGTTAACAGACCGGTAATAGTATGCAGAGTGGTTGTCTTTCCTGCACCATTGGCACCGATCAGCGCTACAATGTCTCCCTGGTCTACATCAAAGGAGATTCCTTTTAAAGCCTGGATTACACCATAGTATACTTCCAGATCTTTTACTTCAAGTATTGCCATCCTATCTCTCCTCCTTATTCACCCAGATATGCCTTGATAACTTCCGGATCGTGCAGTACATCACTGGTTGCACCTTCTCTTAATACCTGTCCGAAGTTTAAAACAGTCAGTTTCTCGCAGATACCACTTACCAGTTTCATATCGTGCTCAATAAGAAGTACCGTCATGTCAAAATTGTCACGGACAAAACGGATGGTCTCCATCAGTTCTGCTGTCTCGTTAGGGTTCATGCCAGCTGCCGGTTCATCTAACAGAAGAAGCTTGGGCTCGGTTGCCAGTGCTCTTGCAATCTCTAACTTTCTCTGCTTACCATATGGTAAGTTAGAAGCTTTGAAATCACATTCCTTATCCAGATCAAAAACCTTTAACAGGTTCATGGCATCTTCATCCATCTCTTTTTCAATCTTATAATATCTTGGAAGACGGAAAATACCTTCTACTGTGGAATATTTATGATGATTGTGAAGACCTGCCTTTACATTGTCAAGAACGGACATATCCTTAAAAAGACGGATATTCTGGAAGGTTCTCGCAATACCGGCCTGGTTGATCTCAATCGTACTCTTTCCTGTAATATTGGCACTATCTAATACAATACTTCCCGCATTTGGTTTGTACACACCTGTAAGAAGGTTGAAAACAGTGGTCTTTCCGGCACCATTTGGTCCAATCAGGCCATACAGCTGTCCTTTTTCAATCTCAATATAGAAATTGTCAACTGCCTTTAAGCCGCCAAAAGATATACTCAAACTTTTTACTTCCAGCAATGCCATATTATTCTGCCTCCTTTGCCGGTTTCTTTTTTCCCTTAATTGCTGCAAACAGTCTTTCACGCATTATTACAAACTGAGGTGCAGAGTTAAACAACATGGCCAGGATCAGTACAATCGCATACATCAGCATACGGTAATTGCTAAGGCCCCGAAGCATCTCAGGAAGAAGATACAGAATAACCGTAGCAATCACAGAACCTCTGATACTTCCGATACCGCCAAGAACAACATAAACAAGGATCATAATAGACATGTTGTAACCAAAGTTTTTTGGCAACGCAGTTAATGTCGTCAGGTTATGAGCATAGAGAACGCCTGCCACACCTGCTAAAGCAGCAGAAATGCTGAATGCCATTAATTTATATTTTGTAATATCAATACCTATAGACTCTGCCGCAATGCGGTTGTCGCGGATAGCCATGATGGCACGGCCGGTACGGGAATTAACCAGGTTCATAACAATAAATAAAGTAATAAGAACCAGGATCACACCAATCGTAAAGGTTGCCGCCTGAGGTGTACCGGTAATACCCTGAGCACCCTTGATCAGTACCTCACCCTCTGCGTCCATATTTAAAGACATAGAGTCTTTTAAAGAAATATGGAAACCAGAAGTATCTCTTCCAAGATAAACCGCATTAATGATATTTTTAATGATCTCACCAAAGGCCAGAGTCACAATAGCCAGGTAGTCACCTTTTAATCGGAGTACCGGGATACCAATGAGTACACCGAAAACAGCTGCCACTACTGCTCCGATGATAACAGCAATAATCAGAGAAAGGGTTGGATCCATAGTTCCTTTCACACACTTGGAAAATAACGCTCCTGAAAAAGCCCCCACACACATGAAACCCGCATGTCCAAGGCTTAATTCACCAAGAATGCCGACTGTCAGATTCAGAGAAACTGCCATTATTACATAGATGCAGAACGGAACTAAAAGTCCCTTCATCAGGCTGGACATATGTCCTGTGCCCATTAAGATCTGTACAACGATATATGCCGCCACTACCATAGCATATGTAATCATATTATTGATAAATGTCTTCTGTTTTGCCTTACTTTTCATACCCGCACCTACACTTTCTCTCTGATCTTTTTGCCAAGGATACCGGTGGGTTTTACTAACAGCACAATAATAAGCACTGAGAACACAATGGCATCTGAAAGCTGGGAAGAAACATACGCCTTAGAAAGAATCTCAATCACGCCTAAAAGGACGCCTCCTATGAATGCGCCTGGGATAGATCCGATGCCACCAAATACAGCTGCCACAAATGCCTTGATACCCGGCATGGAACCTGTATATGGGGTTAAGGACGGATAAGCAGAGCATAACAGCACACCTGCAATGGCTGCCAGTGCAGAACCAATGGCGAAAGTTAAAGCAATGGTTCCGTTTACATTGATGCCCATCAAGGTTGCTGCGCCCTTATCTTCTGAAACAGCTAACATAGCCTGTCCTGCTCTTGTACGGTTAATAAATGCCATCAGGCATACCATGATCACAATACAGGAAACAATAGTTGCAATGGTTTCGCCGGTAATATTTAACTGACCGCCTGCCAGTTTTAACGCCGGAATCTTTACAACAGAAGTAAAAGATTTTGTATCAGCGCCAAATATCAGCAATGCTACGTTCTGGAGCAGGTAGCTGACACCGATCGCTGTGATCAGTACAGCAAGAGGTGATGCGCTGCGCAATGGTTTATAGGCCACTCGTTCAATGACAACACCTAACAATGTGCATGCTGCTACTGCCACCAGAACACCTAACATAGGAGGAAGTCCCATGGAGCTGACTGTGACGAACACAACATAGCTTCCTATCATAATAATATCACCGTGAGCGAAATTCAGCATCTTCGCAATACCATAAACCATGGTATATCCCAGCGCGATGATCGCATATACACTGCCCAAGCTGACGCCATTGATCAAATAGTTGATAAAGCTCATACATACACCTCTTCGTTAAATATTGAAAGTACAAGTTTCCCAGAACCAATACGGTTCCCCCTCCATAAAACCAAGAGGGTTGTCTTAACGACAACCCTCCTTTGGGTCATTGATTCGGTTTGCTTACCTTTCTGAAATTGATTATTCCATTGCCTTGTAAGCACCGTCTACAACCTGAACAGCCTTAGGATCTTTCTCAGGTTCTCCTTCTTCAGTCCAACTCATGTTAGAACCGGTCAGACCATCTACCTTGATCTGAGTCATAACGCCTTCCATAGCATCGCAGATATCGCTTGCAGACATATCAGGAGTTACATCTGCTTCTTCCATAGCAGCCTTGATGATGTAAATAGCATCGTAAGCATCTGCTGCGAACTGAATAGGTGTCTCGCCATAAGCTTCTTTGTAGCTGTTTACAAAGTTTACAGTCAGATCATCTGTTGCATCTGCTGCGAATGGAGTTAACAGCATCAGACCTTCAGCCAGCTTAACATCAAAATTCTCAACCTGTAAGATACCGTCCATACCATCGCATCCGAAGAACTGCGGAGCAAAGCCCATGGTGTTAGCCTGCTGTAAGATCAGGGAAGCCTCGGTATAATAGATTGGTAAGAATACCAGCTCTGCGTCGGACTCTTTTGCTTTCTGTAACTGAGTGGAGAAATCCTTGTTGCTGTCAGCAGTAAATGCTTCTGCATCAACAACTTCGATGCCCTGATTTGGGGCTTCCTGTGCAAACTTCTCATAGATACCGCTGGAGTATACGTCGGAGCTGTCATAGATTACAGCAACCTTGCTTGCCAGCTTATGCTCACCAATATACTTAGCGGATGCAGTACCCTGAGCCGGGTCAGAATAGCATACACGGAACACATTTGAATTAGCAGCACACTCTACTGCAGAACCAGATGGAGTAATCTGATACATATTGTCAGCTGCGGTCTTATCAGCAACTGCAATACATGGAGCAGAGGTAACGGTTCCCATGAGAACCTGCATTCCCCAGTCCTTTAAGGTATTATAAGCATTAACAGATTTCTCTGCATCATGCTCATCATCCTGGAACTGGAATTCAATCTGTGCACCGTTGATTCCGCCGGCCTCATTGATTTCCTTAACAGCAATTTCTGCGCCATGCTGTACAGCCAGACCGTAAACTGCTGCGCCACCGGTCACAGGACCGATTCCGCCAATCTTAAATACAGCTCCGTCTGTTGCTGCAGCGCTTTCGCCTTCCGCTTTGCTTTCATCTGCCGCTGCGCTCTCACCTTCTGCCTTTGTCTCCCCAGCAGCTGCTGTGGTAGATGCATTGCCTGAGCCGCCACATGCGGTTAAAGATGCTGCCATAACTACTGCTAAACCGGCGCTTAAGAATCTTTTTTTCATAATAGTTTCCTCCTCACATGACTGTATCTGGTTTGTCTTTCATACAGATACATTTGTTCTTAAACTTTTTACATTATAAAAACTGGCCATTGCCTTGTCAATACTTTTTTATAAAAAGAGTTATTCCTTATCCCAGACCAGACTGGTGTTTTCCATACGTTTATCACGCAGCATCAATTCTGCCAAAGCGTCTTTTGCTGATTTGCCATTGAATAAAACTTCATTCACCTGCTCTACAATAGGCATGGATACCTGGTATTTATCTGCCAGTTTTAATGCTGCTTTCGCAGAGTAAACTCCTTCTACTACCATTTTTACTTCTTTCATGGCTTCATCCATGGTATAGCCTTTGCCAATTAGAATTCCGGCCCTGCGGTTGCGGCTGTGCATGCTGGCACAGGTAACGATCAGATCACCAATGCCTGTAAGCCCTGAGAAGGTCTCCGGCTTTCCGCCCATTACCGTTCCCAGACGAGTGATCTCTGCAATTCCTCTGGTGATCAGGGCTGCTTTTGTATTATCTCCGCATCCCAGTCCATCCGCTGTACCGGCAGCCAAAGCGATCACATTCTTTAAAGCACCACCTAATTCAATACCTAACATATCCGGGCTTGTATATACACGGAACACAGGGCTCATAAATAAGCTTTGTACATATTCTGCAGCCGACTTACTGTGTGCGCCTGCCACGCAGGTGGTAGGAAGGCCTCTGCTCACTTCCTCTGCATGGCTTGGTCCAGAAAGGACTGTTACTTCTGCTTGCGGAAGTTCTTCTTCAATCACTTCGGAAAGTGTTTTTAAGGTTGCTTCTTCAATCCCCTTTGCCACGTTTGTAACGATCTGGCCTGATTTTAGCCAGGGCCTCATCTTCACTGCTGTCTGTCTCACGTAGACAGATGGCACCGACAGGACTAATAGATCTTTGTCCTTCATAGCCACTTCTAAGTCACCGATTATATCGATGGTTTCCGGTAAGGGTGTGTCTCCTAAATTAGGATGTTTTCTGTTTACAGATAAGCTTTCTACTTCTGCAGGAACTGCTGACCACAGCTGCACTTTATGACCATTTCCGTTTAAAAGGATTGCCAGTGCTGTTCCCCATGTTCCTGATCCAATTACTCCAACTGATGCCATAACCCCACCATCCTTTACGATTATTTATGATTTTTTGCGCCGATCTTATTTTCATTTCCATGGATCAGACGCAGGATATTTGCTCTGTGGCGCCAAAATGCCATGGCTGCAATCACTGCCGTCACTGTCCCATATTCTATAGAAGAAATAGTACTCAGATCATATGCTCCCCATCTTCCCATGCAGATGTTCCATGCCAGTAAAATAACGGAAACTACCAGGGAACCTAAAGAAACATAACGCGTTCCGGCCACAATCAGTATAAATACTGCCAGACAAAGAATCGTCAGTCTCCAGTCAATAGAAAAGATGATACCTGCTGTTGCCGCAATTCCCTTTCCACCTTTAAAGTGAAGATAAAACGGATAATTATGTCCTAAGATCACTCCCAGACCAATATAAAGCATGTATACATAGGCATAATCGAGATGAGTTTTAAAAAGGAAACGAACTGCCATACAGGGAATCACTGTTTTCAAGAAATCTCCTGCAAAAACCGTAAGGCCGGCTTTCTTTCCCATTACCCGCAGTGCATTGGTACTGCCGGAATTTCCGCTTCCGTATTTGCGGATATCGATTCCATGAACCCTTCCATAAATATAACCGGTCTGGAAAATACCGAACAGATATCCCACTGCCAAACATACAAGACGTTCCATTTTCATACCCCTTATGTAATTTTATAACACATCATTTTTTGTTTTCACACGTTTCGCGCTTTCCCGCATGGGCATTTGTCCGTACATTACGTACATCTATTTTTTATAACTTAAACGCAACTCAGGGACTGCTGCGCCAGCCCTTTCTTAAAAGCTGTGTGTAACAGGCCCTGCCGGGTTACATTGTTTAATTAATAACTATTTATCCTTTTCTTTCCGCTCACGGACCAGGAATTTCAGGGAAGTTCCCTTAAAGCCAAAAGCATTTCGAATCTGGTTTTCCAGATATCTGGTATAGGAGAAATGCATCAGTTCCTTGTCGTTTACGAAAACTACGAAAGTCGGCGGTTTTACTGCCACCTGGGTTACGTAGTAGATCTTTAAGCGTTTGCCTTTATCAGACGGCGGCTGCTGCATTGCAACTGCCTCGGAAACAATCTCGTTTAATACGCCGGTAGCCACACGCATATTCTGGTTCTGGCGCACTGCATCTACCATATCAAACAGTTTCGGAAGTCTCTGTCCTGTTTCTGCGGAAATAAAGATATATTCTGCATACGGCATGAAAGAAAGAGTTTCTTTTAACTTACCGGTATACTGGTAAATGGTCTTGTCATTTTTTTCAATGGCATCCCATTTATTTACAGCAACGATAATGCCTTTTCCACGCTCATGAGCGATACCTGCGATCTTTGCGTCCTGCTCTGTGATGCCTTCTTTAGCATCGATCACAATAATGACTACATCAGCACGTTCTACTGCTGTCACAGTACGGATAATACTGTAGCGCTCTAAGTCTTCTTTAATTTTGTTCTTGCGGCGCAGTCCGGCTGTATCAATAAATACATAAGGGACACCATTGTGAACAATTTCTGTATCTACTGCATCTCTGGTAGTACCTGCAATATCGGAAACGATCACACGGTTCTCGCCTAACAGCTTGTTAATAAGAGAAGACTTTCCTACATTTGGCTTTCCTACTACTGCAATCCTTGGGCGGTCATCTTCCTCTTCTTCCATCTGCGCAGCGTCAAAATGAGCTACAACTGCATCTAGCAGATCACCAATTCCTAAACGGGAAGCACCTGATACAGGGATGGGATCACCAATACCCAGATTATAGAACTCATAGACATCATTTCCGAACTTGGAAAGGCTGTCTACCTTATTAACCGCCAGAACAACCGGTTTATGGGATTTGCGCAGCATATCTGCCACCTTGGAATCAGCATCCACCAGACCCTGACGTACATCTACGATAAATACGATCACATCTGCTGTAGCAATGGCAATCTCCGCCTGTTCTCTCATCTGTGAAAGGATGACATCGCTGCTATCAGGTTCAATACCGCCTGTATCGATCAGTGTAAAATTCATATTCAACCAGGTACAGTCGGCGTATATCCTGTCTCTGGTAACACCAGGTGTATCTTTTACAATGGAAATCGTATCCCCGGCAATCACATTGAACAGGGTAGATTTTCCAACGTTCGGCCTTCCTACAATGGCCACGACTGGTTTACTCAATTGTTTTCCTCCTTATCTTATAAAACGCAACTATATCTGTTTGTGCACGATCTTGTACTCGTCATCTGACTGATAATAAGGACAGGCCTTTACATCTCCTTTTAAGAAACGCACCATATCATCCTCATCTAAATCCACTTCACAGACATAGTATTCATTGTCTTCATCATATACATAGTTTCCGCAGCATTCACAGCTGCCGACAACCTTTTTATTCTTCACTTTCTGTTCCATCGTCCTCGATATATTCATCTTCATCATTCCATATCGCATCTAACTCATAGCCTTCATAGCCATATTCTTCTCCCGGGAGCCCTTCTTCCTTTGATTCTGGCTCCGGTTCTGAGGATGGATCAAGGATAGCACGGACAAAATCTTGCCCGTCTGATTTTACTATACGGATCTTAACTTGTAAAGCCTTTTCTACATCTTCTACTGTTAAGTCATCTAAGAATACGGTTTCACCGATACGGAACATATTAATAGGAAGAAGGAGATATTCTCCCAGTTCCTTGTCCTTGAGCTGTGCAATCAGATCTTTTGCCGTGATCAAACCGGAGACGGTAATACTCTCTCCAAAGAAATCATTACGGATGGGATAAATATCAATGGTCCTGTTGGGATATTTCTTCCGGATCCAGCCAGCGTATTTTTTCATATAAGGATAAGGAAGACGGCCAGTTGCAATCGATACCCGTCCCGGTTCTTCGTTTCCTTCCACCTTGTCTAAGGCAGCTACAACCTCTGTAGTCATAAGGCGCAACATTCCCACACCGTTTTCCAGCTGGATATAGCCGTCATAGCGCTCTTCCTCCGGCAGTTCTCTTCCTGCTAAAGCATAAAATTCATCACTGGCGTGGATAAAATGGATTCCATGCTCAGCGTAGACTTTTTTCTGCCAACGTTCGATCATGTCAATGGTAGCACAGGCATCTTCTTTTGTAAAAGGCTTTAATGGATATAATCCGTCTCTGTATTTAGAAAGTCCTACAGGAACCACGGAAACACTCTGCATAATGGGCGCATATTGGGACAGATCGCTGATAGAACGTTCCAGCTCTGCTCCGTCATTGACTCCCTTGCAGAGAACAATCTGACCATTCATGGGAGTTTCTGCCTCATATAAACGGTCAATAAGCTTTAATGCTCTTCCGGCAAACCGGTTGTGGAGCATCATGCAACGAAGCTGTGGATTGGTAGTCTGTACAGAAATGTTAATAGGCGCCAGTTTAAAGCGGATGATACGTTCTACATCTTTATCTTTTAAGTTTGTCAGTGTAACATAATTCCCCTGAAGGAAAGACAACCGGGTATCATCGTCTTTGAAATAAAGGGTTTCCCTCATTCCCGGAGGCATCTGGTCGATAAAACAGAAAATACATTTGTTGCTGCAGGAACGATAATCGCTCATCAGACCATTTTCAAAGGTCAGTCCCAGATCTTCGTAGTCATTTTCTATATCCAGCTCCCATTCTTCCCCATTGGCTTTTCGCACCACCATGGTCATGGATGGGCTGTTTACATAGTATTCGTAGTCAAAAATATCTTCAACGGGATTTCCGTTGATGGTAAGGACTTTGTCCCCCGGCTCCAGTTCCAGTTCCTCCCCAATGGATCCTGAATCTACTTTCGAAATGAGATGTCCTTCCGTTTTTTTATTCATATTCATATAACCTCTGTGTATTTCGTTAGTTCACTCAGGTTCACGCGCTGACGCGCTCCACTGCCTGCTGTCGCAGGCGGAACCTTCGTTAATGGTCCAAGAAAAACAAATGCCACCTGCGGTGTCGCTTGTTTTTCTTTTGGACTCATTATATCATAACAATTTTAAAGAAATTTGTAAACTAAATGCCGCAAAATAGTTTTTACGCTATTTTGCGGCATAATAATTGCTGTATATACACTTACGCCCCCACGCTATCGCACTCCACCGTCTGCTGTCGCAGGCGGGTCGCTCGTTGATGGCACCAAAAAACAAATGTCTGCTTCGCAGCCGCTTGTTTTTCTTACGTGCTCATCAAATCTCACCATTGTGGCGTCTCTGTACAAGTTTCTGGATCTTGTCTGTCGGAGACAGGGATGCACTGATGGAACGGTCGTGGTTTAAGGAGTTGATGATAGCTGCTGTGTACTTGCTCATATCAGCTTCCAGATACCACTTGCGGTCGAAAAGTTCTTTTGGACGGTAATTTAAGTTGGTGGTGATCACATAGTCCAGATATCCCTTTTCATAATATTCGTCGAACTTCTCAAGACCATTTGTGAACAGACCAAAGGTGCAACATACGATCGCTTTTGCTGCCTTTCTCTCCTTTAATTCCTTGCAGGTATCTAACATACTCTCGCCGGAGGAAATCATATCATCGATGATAAGCACGGTCTTTCCTTCTACAGAAGAACCAAGGAATTCATGTGCAACGATCGGGTTGCGTCCGTTTACTACTTTTGAGTAGTCGCGGCGCTTATAGAACATACCCATATCAACGCCTAAATTGTTTGCCAGGTATACGGCACGGTTCATAGCACCTTCATCCGGGCTGATGATCATCAGATGATCCTTGTCAATCTGGGTGGTCTTATCATGAGCAAATAGAGTTTTTACAAACTGGTAAGTCGGCATAAAGTTGTCAAATCCATACAGCGGGATTGCATTCTGTACTCTTGGGTCATGAGCATCAAAAGTGATGATATTCTCAACGCCCATTTTGATCAGTTCCTCTAATGCCATAGCACAGTCTAAGGATTCACGTTTGCTTCTCTTATGCTGACGGCTTTCATATAAGAATGGCATGATCACATTTACACGATGTGCAGTCGCCACACAGGAACCGATGACACGCTTCATATCCTGAAAATGGTCATCCGGCGACATGTGATTGGTGTAGCCGCATACAGTGTAAGGAATACTGTAATTCATTACATCTGCCATTACGAAAATGTCTGTTCCTCTGACAGACTCATTGATCACTGCCTTCGCCTCGCCGGTACCAAATCTCGGGCACTCAAAATCAAGCAGGTAAGAATCCACATCATAACCACGGTAATGCAGATCTGCTTTGCGGCGCTTTAATTCCTCCATGTCATTACGACGGAATTGAACGATGTGGGAATCAACCTTAGATGCAAATTCCTTGCAGCTTTCCAGTGCAGCTAACTTTAAAGGTGCTACCGGAAGAGAGTCATTGAATACAAAATTATTAGCCATGAAAGCATACTCCTTTGTCCTATAATGGTCCTTTATCATATTGTTTTATACCATTTTCCATGATAGGGGTCAAGTATTCCTGAACATTTCCTTAAAAAATACATCACCGCAACCCCAAAAAAGCACCCATATTGCCTCTTTCATTGCCTACTTTGCGGTGGGAAAAGAGATATTCATGGTTGCACATAGTACAGATATTTGTGGTATGGATATTTACTGGCTTTACTCCGGCTTCCATGAAAACGATCTCATTGGCACGCCATAAATTCAGCTGATACTTGTTTGGTCGTTTTCCCAAAGCTATGATCTCATTATGCCATTCCGCCTTAAAGCTTTCCATAAATGCCTCTGCCACTTCTTTCCCTACTTCAAAACAATCTTGACAAATACTTGGACCAATGCAGGCAATCAGGTCTTTAGGGTCGGTCCCAAAAGCTTTTTTCATAGCATTTATAGTATACCACTGCCCCATTCTATTTACTGTGCCCCGCCAACCGGAGTGGGAAAGACCAATAGCCTTATTCCTCGGATCCACAAAATAAAGAGGCACGCAATCTGCAAAAAAGGTCACCAGAGTAACGCCAGATACATTTGTAATAAGCCCGTCTACATCTGTATAATCCCGTTCCCGCACGACGCCTTTTCCCATATCTTCTTCTGTTACAAGGCGCACATTGGTGGTATGGGTCTGTTTGGATGCCACCATGCGATCTCTGTCAACATCTAAAGCCCTTGCCATACGGTTATAATTTTCCAGAACATCTGCCGGATTATCTCCTTTGTTGTATGCAAAGTTCATGGTAGCATATTTCCCTTTGCTTACGCCGCCTAAGCGGGTAGAAAAGCCATTTATTACAAGGCCGGTGTCTTCCAGTGCAGCAAAAGAAAGGTAGGGGACGCATTTTTTTTCCTTTTGTATAAACACATTGTTTTCGTTTTTATAATTCCATGAAATCATCTGTCTGCCTCTTTCTATCAATCTATAAATAGACTTGGGATCAAAAGGTATTTTGATCAAAAAGCGTTTCGTATCAACTGTATGTTTCCCCCGGTTATGCCTACCACATCAAAACGGCAGGGCGTATTTTCCGGATAACCATAACGGCATAAGTAAAACATGGCCGTACGCCGTATTTTTTCCTGCTTATGAAAATTTACCGCCTCAAAGGGAGAACCGCAGGATGCATCGGAGCGGTATTTTACCTCTGTAAATACCAGCTCTTTCCCTTCTCGGCACACCAGGTCGATTTCTCCCTGTCTGCATCGGAAATTTTTCTCCAGAATGCTAAATCCCTGTTTTTGTAAAAAAGCAGCCGCGGTTTCTTCGTAACGGCTGCCAATTGCTCTTTTATTCATCAATTCCTTAAAGTTCCCCTACACTTCTACAAAATGGCCAATAAAGCTTCTTCTGTGAATCGGACATGGACCAAGTGTTTTTAATGCCTCGATGTGAGCTTTGGTTCCATATCCTTTATGCTTCCCAAAGCCATATTTCGGATAGATCTCATCGTATTCCATCATCATATGATCCCTGGTGACTTTAGCTAAAATACTGGCTGCTGCAATGGATACGCTTTTGGCATCACCTTTTATAATGGGAATTTGAGGAATCGCAACATCAGGAATGGTCACAGCATCATTTAGTAAAAGGCTCGGCTGTACTCCAAGACCCTTAATAGCCTCTCTCATTGCCTCATAGGTAGCCTGCAAAATATTGATTTCATCGATCCGTCTAGGTGTAGCAATGCCTACACTCCAGGCAACGGCATTTTCCTTGATTTCTAAAAATAACTCTTCTCTGCGTTTTTCAGAAATCTTTTTAGAATCATTCAGATATAAGATTCGGCAGTTTTTTGGAAGAATGACTGCACCTGCTGCTACAGGACCTGCTAAGGGACCTCTTCCCGCCTCATCAATACCACAGATCAGTTCATACTGAGCATTCTCTTTTTCATAGACCGTCATTTCTTCTAAGCGGAGCAGTTCTTTTTCCAGTTTTTCCCCTTTTAATTCTCTGGCCATTTATTTCACCTTAATTCTGTCTTTGTAATCTTCTGCCTTTTCCAGGCTGATGCGACCTAATTTCCCTCCGCGAAAATCATCCAAAAGCAGTGCTGATGCTCTTGCAAGGTCTAATTCCCCGCCTTTCATTAAGCAGGCCCGGTTTCTTGCGATCTCTTCTAAAACTTTTACACGGTCTTCTTCCACATTTTCAATGCCGAAACGCTCTTTTACCACCTGCGGATAATCCTTCTTTAAAAGACTGATTAGTTCACAGGCCAGTTCGTCCTTATTTAAGATCTGATCATTAATAGAACCAATGAGAGCCAGATGAAGACCTACCTGCTGATCTTCAAAACGCGGCCACAAGATACCAGGGGTATCTAACAACTCTAAAGTCTTACTTAAACGAATCCACTGATTCCCCTTGGTAACACCAGGCTTGTTCCCTGTCTTAGCACAGGCTTTTCCTGCAAAGGAATTGATAAAAGTAGACTTTCCTACGTTAGGTATACCCACTACCATGGTACGGATCGGGCGGTTTAAAATCCCCCTTCGGCGGTCTCTTTCAATCTTTTCCTTACATGCTTCCTGCTGTGCAGCCTGTACCTGCTTTAAAGTTCCTTTGTTGCGGGCATCGATCTTTACTACATGGATGCCCACATTCTCAAACATCCGGGCCCACTTGAGGGTTTCTGCCTCGTCTGCCAGATCAGCCTTATTTAACAGGACCATTCTTGCCTTTCCTGCGGCAAGTTTATCAATATCCGGGTTACGGCTGGAAAAAGGAACTCTGGCGTCCACCAATTCAATCACAAGATCGATGAGTTTGATATCTTCCTGCATTGCCCTTCTTGCCTTGGTCATATGACCTGGATACCACTGTATATTCATATATTTTAACTCCTTTTACGATACAAAGCCAAGGTTTAACAACGGAAGCATGCGAAACCATACTTTGCCCAGTATCTGTTCTCTTTTTACATTTCCAATATTAGGAAAACGGCTGTCTTCACTGCTGCTGCGGTTGTCTCCCAAAAGAAAATACTCTTTTTCTCCCAGACGCACGGGATCTGCCGTTCTTCCTGCCAGGGATACTTCACCCATCTTGTCCTCTTTCAAAGCTTCACCGTCGATGTATACAAGACCGTCCTTTATCTGTATCGTCTCTCCTGGAAGTCCAATGATGCGCTTTACATTTTTCTTTCCGTCTTCCCGTTCAAATACCACCACATCAAAACGGCCCGGATCGCCTGTTACATAGGTGATGCGGTTCATAAGCACCACATCCCGGGCACTCAACCGAGGCTGCATGGAATTGCCGGATATAAGGATCTGCTCTCCAAATCCATAAACCAGAAACCAACCGCAGGCAATGGCTACTACAATATTTACCACCCATCTTACAGCCTTTCGCAGCCAGGCTGTATCATCATTAATATAGAAATCCAAACTGTTACCCCCGTTTGTGCACGCCTGTCTGCAACCTGCCTTTTATGAGCTAAAAAGGGGCAATTTTCATTGCCCCTTTTTAATCGTTCAAACTTAAATTATTTAACTAACTCTTTTACCTTAGCAGCCTTACCTACTCTGTCTCTTAAGTAATTCAGTTTTGCTCTTCTTACTTTACCCTTACGAACAACTTCTACATTGTCAACACTTGGGGAATGTAATGGCCAGGTCTTCTCAACACCGATACCGTTGGAGTTCTTTCTTACTGTGAAAGTCTCTCTAGCTCCGCCGTTCTGTCTCTTAATAACAGTTCCTTCAAAGATCTGAATTCTCTCACGGTTACCCTCTTTGATCTTGTTGTATACCTTTACAGTATCGCCAACATTAAAGCTAGGTACGGATTCTTTTAACTGTGCTGCTTCGATATTCTTAATAATTTCGTTCATGGTGTGAACCTCCTTCATCTATTGGATGTTCTTAATACTCTGTATCATAAATCCCGTTCATAATACTCCAGTAACAGAGGACCATCTATTCTTGTCACAACGAGTTGATATTATCATAGTTTTCCGCTTAATGCAAGCACTTTTTCTATGATTTTTTATTGTCTGTTTTTAAGATCTGGATACAGACCTTCTTAATGCGGTTTCCATTGACTCTATGCGCAGACAGGCGGATGTTTCCTACTGTTACCATTTCTCCCTGGACCGGGATATGATCTGATTTTTCGATAATAAGACCACCGATGGAATCATAGTCTTCCGAATACAGAGAAAGTCCCAGTCTGTCATTTATATCATCCAGGCTCATGGCGCCGTCTACCAGGTAAACCCCATGGCCTAACTTTACAAAGTCCTTTTCCTCATCTGCGTCATACTCATCACGGATATCACCTACGATCTCTTCCAGGATGTCTTCCAGCGTGATCAGTCCCGCTGTTGTTCCGTATTCATCCAAGACAACCGCAATATTATTGGAAGTTTTACGCATTTCCAGCATTAACTCTGAATTTTTCTTGGCTTCAAATGTGTAAAGAGGTTTTCTTAAATGATCTTTGATTGAAAACTTTTCCCTTTCCTCTTCTAACAGCAGATCCTTGACATTGATGATCCCCACAACATTGTCCTTGCTATCCTGATATACCGGAAAACGGGTATAACGGGTCTTACGGAATTTTTCCATCAATTCTTCATAACTTGCAGCAATATCAATGAAAGTCATATTCACACGTGGAACCATAATATCCCCAGCCACAGAATCTCCCAGGTCAAACACATTATTGATCATATCCTTCTCATCTGTCTCAATGACGCCTTTTTCGTGGCCTACTGCCACAATCGTGCGAAGTTCATCTTCCGTCATGGCATCCGTTTTTTTATTAGGATCCACATGAAGCAGGCGCAAGATACAACCGGACATTTTATTCACTGCCCAGATCACAGGGGTCAGGATCGTCATTAAAAGGTAAATATTCTGGGCACTTTTCATGGCAATCTCATCCGCATCCAGAGAAGCCATGGTCTTCGGGGTGATTTCCCCGAAGATCAGGATCAATATGGTCAGTACACCGGTAGCAATTCCAACTGCCGCATTTCCAAAGATATCTGCTGCCAGAATGGTCATAATAGAGGAAGTAGACAGGTTTACCACATTATTTCCGATAAGTATGGCACTTAGCATCTTGCTTTTATTTTCATGAAGCTTTAGCACACAGACAGCCGCCTTGTTTCCGTCGTCAGCCAGAGTACGCATACGGATCTTATTTACCATGGTCAGCGCTGTTTCTGACGAAGAAAAATAGGCAGACAAAGCCAGTAAAATAACAATTATAATGATACGTAGGACAATCGTATTGCCTGATGGGTCCATCTCTCATAATCTCCTTAAAATCTAATATAACTTATATTTCTTGTTTTAATGCTCCAAGAACTTTATAATAACCTTTCAGTTCCTGTAACGTAACTCGTTTTTCGTTGAGAAGCTTCTTCACTTTTTTCATCTGCTGATAATATTCTCGATCACTATCGGGAGTTTCTTCGCTTTTTACTGTTTCTCTGATCAACTGTTCTAATTCTTTTAACTGGCTCTCACCCTGTTCCTTTAAAAGGTCGTCTAAAAATTTCTGTTCTTTTAATGTAAGGGAGGCATCTGCCAGCAAGTCAGGACGTCTTTCTAATGTTCTGCGGATAGACTGTTCCCTGCGCCAGCTTTCAATATTTTTATGATGTCCGGAAAGAAGAATTTCCGGCACCGCCTTTCCTTCATAAACTTCCGGTCTGGTGTACTGAGGGTATTCCAACAGATTGTCATAGAATGACTCTATCTCTGCAGAATCTCCATTTCCCAACACTCCCGGCACCAAACGGGAAATGCAGTCGATCATCACCATAGAAGGAAGCTCACCTCCTGTAAGGACAAAGTCTCCTGCCGACAGATACTCTGCCCGGATCAGTTCTAAAGCTCTCTCATCAATCCCTTCATAGTGACCGCATAAAAACACCAGGTCTTCCTCTTTTGCCAGTTCTTCTGCAATAGACTGGTTAAACACGCGGCCCTGAGGCGTCATGTAGATCACCCTTGGCCGCTTGCCTAACTTTTCACAAAGTGCCTCATATGCATCACAAACAGGTGCCGGCTGGATTACCATTCCGGCGCCGCCGCCGTAGGGAGCATCGTCTACATGTCTGTGCTTATCAGTTGTGTAATCCCGGATATCCACTGCCTCTACGGAAATAGCACCACTTTCAATGGCTCGGCCGGTAATACTGGTCTTTAAACCATTTTCCACCATATCAGGAAATAATGTTAATATATGGAAATTCATAGTTTCTCCTTCCAACGGTTCTTAAGCCTGGTCTGAAGGCGGTATAAGGTATTCAGGGCATCAATAGGTGTCATGGTAGACAACTCCAGCCCATCCAGTTCCTTGATAATATCATCATCTTTTACTGTATCAAAGAAGGACATCTGCTGCATATCCACCTCATCCGGTTTTGGAACTGCCTTGTGCTGCACCACATTGGCGCTGACTGCGGCAATCTCCTTTGCTTTAGCTGTAATGTCATTTTCTGTTAATTCACTGGCGATTTCTTTTGCTCTGGCAATAACAGAATCCGGCACACCTGCTAATTTTGCTACCTGGATACCATAACTCTTGTCAGCACCGCCCCGGACGATCTTACGCAGAAATACAATATCATCCCCCTGCTCTTTTACAGCGATGCAGTAATTCTTCACTCCTGCAATGGTTCCCTCTAACTCTGTCAGCTCATGGTAATGGGTGGCAAACAAAGTCTTCGCCCCCAACAGTTTGATATTGCTGATATGTTCTACTACGGCCCATGCAATGGATAGTCCGTCAAAGGTACTAGTTCCACGGCCGATCTCATCTAAGACTAGCAGGCTGTTTCTGGTGGCGTTTCGAAGGATATTTGCAACTTCCGTCATTTCCACCATAAATGTACTTTGCCCGCTTGCCAGGTCGTCAGACGCGCCTACTCTGGTAAATATGCGGTCGCAGATACCAATGTTTGCCTCCTGGGCCGGCACAAAGCTTCCCAACTGAGCCATCAGCACGATAAGGGCCGTCTGCCTCATATAGGTAGATTTACCTGCCATGTTAGGGCCGGTAATAATAGAAAGACGGTTCTTTCCATTATCTAAGAATGTATCATTGGCCACAAAAAGATCATCCCGCATCATCTGCTCTACTACCGGGTGACGGCCATTTTTGATCTGGATCACGCCTTTTTCATTAATAGAAGGCTTTACGTAGTTCCGTCTGGTTGCAACGGAAGACAAGGAACAGAATACATCGATACCTGCAATGGCTTTGGCGGTCTTCTGGATGCGCACCACCTGGGCTGCAATGGAATCCCTGACTTGACAAAACAGGTCATATTCTAGGGATACCAGCTTTTCCTCTGCTCCCATGATCACGTCTTCTAACTGCTTTAGCTCATCTGTTGTAAAGCGTTCTGCATTGGTGAGAGTCTGTTTTCTTACAAAGTAATCCGGAACCATATCTTTAAAGGAGTTGGTGACTTCAAAATAATATCC
>CAVFER010000021.1:30531-39286 GCA_963621525.1 bacterium
CTTGTTGAACTTAACCTTTAAATTCTTAATGCCGGTCTTTTCTTTTTCTCTGTTTTCCAGTTCTCCAAGCCAGGTCTTCCCCTCTGTTTTGGCATGGCGCAGGCGGTCTGCTTCTTCGTCATAGCCTTCGCGGATCATACCTCCTTCACGGATTGCAATAGGTGGGTCATCTACAATAGCTTTTCCGATGAGCTCATAAATATCTTCCAGAGGATCTAATTCTGCCTCTAATTCCTTTAGAAGATCTGCCCGAAACTCTCCTAACAGATTTTTAATATAAGGAAGCATTTCCAGGGATGTCTTAAATGCCAGCAGATCTCTTGGATTAGCAGTTTTATAGCTGATACGGCCAATAAGGCGCTCCAGGTCGTATACCGGATTTAAGTATTCGCAGATCTCTTCTCTTGAAATATAGTTCATGTTCAGCTCTTCCACTGCGTCTTGGCGGCGCAGAATCTCATCTTTGTGGATCAGAGGCTGTTCAATGTAATTACGAAGGAGTCTGGCACCCATGGCTGTTTTTGTCTTATCCAGTACCCATAAAAGAGTTCCGCGCTTCTGTTTTTCACGCATGGTCTCAACCAGTTCCAGATTTCTTCTGGTGGAGGTATCAATGACCATATACTGGCCTGTAGAATAAGGGGTAATACCTGTAATATGCTCCAGTGTGCTCTTCTGGGTCTCATATATATATTCCATAACAGCGCCTGCTGCAATAACGCCTGTAGGGTAATCGTCCAATCCCAGCCCACTTAATGAGCCTACTTTAAAATGCTCTCTTAACACCTTTTTACAGGACTCATCAGAGAAGAAATGACTGTCCAGCGCAGAGATTGCCACCTGATACCGGTTTTTTAACTCGTCTAAATCCACCCCTGATACATAAAAAGCATTGTTGCAGATAATCTCAGAAGGGGAAAATTTATTGATCTCATCAAATAACTCCCGGTCTGATTCCACCTCTGTTACCAAAAACTCGCCCGTACTGATATCGGCTGTGGAAATACCGTAGCGGCCGTCCAGATATACAATACCCATGAGATAATTATTCTTTGTCTCATCCAGCGCCTGAGTGCTGGTAATGGTTCCCGGTGTTACCACCCGGATTACTTCTCGTTTTACCAATCCCTTTGCCAGCTTGGGGTCTTCCATCTGCTCTGCAATGGCAACTTTATAACCCTTTTGCACCAGTCGGTAAAGATAAGAATCTACTGCGTGGAATGGTACACCACACATAGGCGCACGTTCTTTTAAGCCGCATTCCTTACCTGTCAGCGTAATCTCCAGTTCTTTGGATGCTTTCAATGCGTCATCAAAGAACATTTCATAAAAATCCCCCAGGCGGTAAAATAAAATACAGTCCGGGTACTCTTTCTTTGTCTCCATGTAATGCTGCATCATGGGAGACAGCTGTGAATAATCGATTTCCAATGGTGTTCCTCTCTTCTACGTATGTCTTTCGTAATCAGGGCCGAAATGAACTACTGGTTCAGCCGTCCCATGTAATAAAAGCCCTTGCTTTCCTCTAAGTATACATCTACCAGTTTGCCGATCAAAGACGCATCCCCTGAAAAATGTACAATGGTATTATTTGACATTCTTCCTGTTACAAGCTCTGGTGAATGGTCATTTACTTCTTCTACCAGGACAGTCTGGACTGTGTGTACATCTCTTCCACAGACTTCAGCAGAAATGTCCTGTACCTCCTTTAACAGACGGTCAAAACGGTCCTTTACCACATCTTCCGGTACCTGGTTTTCCATGGCAGCTGCCGGTGTACCGGTACGTTTGGAATAAATAAAGGTAAAGGCACTGTCAAAGCGTACTTTTCTTACTACGTCTAAGGTCTCCTCAAAGTCTTCCTCTGTTTCTCCAGGGAAACCAACGATAATATCCGTGGTCAGGGAAATATCCGGAATGGCTGTTTTGATCTTTTCAGCAAGTGCCAGATACTGTTCCTTTGTATAACGCCGGTTCATGGCCTTTAAGATACGGCTGCTGCCGGACTGTAACGGCAGGTGGAGATGACGACAGATCTTTTTGGACTTTGCCATTACTTCGATCAGCTCATCAGAAAGATCCTTTGGATGAGACGTCATAAAGCGGATACGTTCTAAGCCTTCGATCTTTTCTACTTCTTCCAGAAGTTCGGCAAAGTTTAATGGTTCGTCCAGTCCTTTTCCATAGGAGTTTACATTCTGACCTAAAAGCATAACTTCTACTACACCGTCTTCTACCAGATTTTTGATCTCACCAATGATCTCACCTGGTCTGCGGCTTCTTTCACGGCCACGCACATATGGCACAATACAGTAACTGCAGAAGTTATTGCAGCCAAACATGATATTGACACCTGATTTAAAGGAGTATTTACGCTCTACCGGAAGATCTTCTACAATCTGGTCTGTATCTTTCCAGACATCTACTACCATTTTGTGTTTTGGTTTCTTATCTTCCCGCCCCTGTGCTTCTAATTCCTCTAAACGTTCCTCCAGACAGATACTTACTAACTCTGCCAGCTTAAAAATATTGTGGGTTCCAAAAATAAGATCTACAAAACGGTATGTCTTCTTGATCTTTTCTACCACCTCTTTTTCCTGCATCATGCAGCCGCAAAGAGCAATCATCATATGTGGGTGTGTTTTCTTTCTCGCACCTAACTGGCCCAATCTTCCGTAAACACGAAGGTTGGCATTTTCACGGACAGTACAAGTATTGTAAAGAACAAAGTCTGCATCCTCTGTTTCCACTGCCTTGTATCCGATCGTCTCTAAAATCCCTAACAATTTTTCAGAATCTCTGGCGTTCATCTGGCAGCCAAATGTATTGATACAGCAGGTAAGGGGTCTCCCCAGGTTTTCTTCTAAAATGCGTAACTGTTCTTTTGCGTGAACCATAAAATACTGCTGACGTTTCGGCTCTGTTTCCGGTATCTCCGGCATAAATGGGGTTTTATTTTCCATGTAAATCTCCTTTATCTAAAACACACAAGCAGGCCGGGCAGAACATCACCCAGCCAGTTGCATCTTTCCTATCTGTAATTTAATCAACTTTTCCTATCCTGTTAAATGGATAATAACAGAACAGCACTTTTGCCACGATCTTGTTCTTGGCAACGAATTTATTATCCCAGAAACGGGCATCCAGGGAATTGTTCCGATTGTCGCCCATCATGAAATAACAGCCTTCCGGCACTTCATAAGGTCCATAGGAACCCTCCATTGGCTCTGGCAGATACGGCTCATCTAAAGGTGTATCAGAACCATCGATATAAACCTTTCCGTCTCTCACCTCTACCGTCTCTCCCGGCAGACCAATCACTCTTTTTACGTAGTATACCTTTTCATTATCCGGATAACGGAAGATCACGATATCTCCTCTTTGAGGATCATCTTTTAAATAGGACAGTCTGGAACCAATGACGCGGCTGTGGGACATAATGGTATTTTCCATCGAACCGGTTGGAATACGGCTGTTGGCAATAACGAAATTATTTAAAACAAAAGCGATCACTACCGCAGCTACAATGATCTGAAGCCAGCTTAAGAGCTCTTTTCCAAAACTGGTTTCCTGAGAGACCTCAATCGTTTTTTTTCTGCTGCGGCCCTTTTTCTTTTCTTCTGGCATATATTATTTCCTTTCTCATCAAAACTTTAAAGGCCACGCGATCACTTAGCGGATCTGTCCATCTCCGTAAATAATATACTTGGTTGTGGTCAATTCTTTTAAACCCATAGGACCTCTGGCATGAAGTTTCTGGGTACTGATGCCGATCTCCGCTCCAAAGCCAAATTCTTCTCCATCTGTAAAACGGGTAGAAGCATTTACATATACTGCTGCAGCATCCACCTCATCCAGGAATTTCTGTGCATTGAAATAATCGGATGTGATAATAGACTCTGAATGTCCGGTATTATATTTATTAATATGCTCAATGGCTTCCTCTACAGAATCTACGATCTTCAAGGATAAAATATAATCCAGATACTCGGTACCCCAGTCTTCTTCTGAAGCCTGAACAAATTCCGGCACAATAGCTCTGCCTGTTCTGTCTGCCCTTACTTCTACATTTTTTTCTGACAGACGTTTTTTTAACAATGGAAGGAACGCATCTGCAATCTTTCTGTGAACGACCAGAGACTCACAGGCATTGCATACGCCAATACGCTGAGTCTTTGCATTGTAAATAATGTCTAATGCCATATTGAAATCAGCTGTCTCATCTACAAAAATATGGCAGTTTCCTGTGCCTGTCTCGATCACAGGAACGGTGCTGTTTTCCACCACAGAACGGATCAGGCCTGCACCGCCTCTTGGAATAAGCACATCCACATAGCGGTTTAAACGCATCAGCTCTCTTGTAGTCTCTCTGCTGGTATCCTCCATCAGCTGCAGGGCATCTTTTGGAAGACCGGTTCTTGTAAGGCCGGTACGCAGCCATTTGGCAATTGCCTTGTTGGATTCAATGGCATCACTGCCGCCTTTTAAGATCACCGCATTTCCTGATTTAAAACAAAGGCCGAAAGCATCCGCTGTTACATTTGGACGAGCCTCATAAATCATTGCAATGACACCTAATGGTACACGCTTCTGACCAATTTTCAATCCATTGGGACGCAGTTTCATCGAGATCACTTCTCCCACCGGGTCATCTAAGGCAGCTACTTTTAAAAGGCCGTCTGCCATAGACTGGATCCGCCCCGGATTTAAAGCCAGGCGATCCAGCAGCCCTTTGCTCATACCGGCATTTTCTGCCTTTTCATAATCTTTCCGGTTTGCCGCAAGAATTTCTTCTTCGCCCTCTAAAAGGGCTCTGGCGGCTTCCTCCAGACCTATATTTTTCTCTCTTGAACCTAAGTTATTCAATGTTCTGGAAACAGCTTTTGCGCGGCTTCCGATCTCTTCCAGTGTCATAACCATCTCTCCTTCTGGCTATAAATATACTCTCGGATCTATTGATACTTCTTACACTTCCTTGATGCCACCGTATTTTTTACCCAGATCTGTAATAGAACCGTCCTTCTCTTTAATAGAGATATTATTTAGGTTGTTTCTTAAACTGGCACGGATAGCAGCCAGATATTCTTTTCTTAAAGTTGCCTGTTCATTTTTTTCTTCATCTGTAAGACCCACAGACTGGGATTTATGATAAAGTTCATTGATTCTGTCAATTTTGCTTGAGTCCATAAATTTGCTCCTTAATAATGCTGCTGCAGTTCTGTCACAGCATCTTAATATTCATTATTCAGATAATGCATCAGATCAAAGTCCAGATTGGGGTGTGCCAGAAATAAAGTTCCTTTTTCTTTTCCGCTCATAATGTCCATGATTACATCTACCTGATCACCGTTTGCGATCACCATATCAGCACCGCTGTCGGTAGCAATACGGGCTGCTGCCAGCTTGGCTGACATCCCGCCGGTTCCCACACTGCTTCCAGATGTCTCTTTTCCCATATTTAAGTACTTCTGGCTGATTTCAGGCACCAGACTGATAAATCTGGCATCCGGGTTGCTTCTTGGATCATCGGTATAAAGACCGTCAATATCAGAAAGCAGAATCAAAAGATCTGCGTCGATCAGCGCTGCTACAATAGCAGAAAGGCGGTCATTATCTCCAAAACTGTCTACGTATGGGATCTCAGATGTAGATACTGTATCGTTTTCGTTTACGATGGGAATGGCTCCTAAACGCAGCAGCTCATCAAAAGTGTTCTGGGCATTATAGCGGGAGCTGTCATTGACCATGGTATCCTTTGTCAAGAGTATCTGAGCCGCCGTCTGGTTATACTCGCTGCAAAGTTTCTGATAAACCATCATCAGTCTTGCCTGTCCTACTGCCGCAAAAGCCTGCTTTTCAGCTAAACTATCCGGCCTTTTATGACGTCCAAATGCCTGTCGGCCTGCTGCAATAGCACCAGAAGATACAAGAACTACCTCTTTGCCTTCTCCCCTCAGGTCGCTGAGCACACGGATCAGTTTCTCAACCTTTGTTAAATTCAGTTCTCCTGTTTCTTGGTGAGTCAGGGAAGAAGAACCAATCTTTATTACAATCCTTTTTTTATCTTTTAAACGGTTACGTTTTGTAGCTTCCATAATTATCGCTTGTCAGCTCCCTTCTGATGCATCCTATCCGTTCGGCTCATATTCTCGTTTTCATGTTCCATAATCATACACCAAATTTACTACTCCGTCAATTTGTATCTTCGTATCAGTTCTTCCGCCACTTTTAAGCCATCCATAGCTGCTGAAGTAATACCGCCTGCATATCCGGCGCCTTCGCCGCAGGGATATAAGCCTTTTACAGAGCTTTCTAAGGTTTCTCCTCTTGGAATGCGTACCGGGGAAGAAGTGCGGCTTTCTATACCTGCTAAAATAGCATCAGGGCGGTCAAAACCTTTAATCTTTCTTCCAAAGCTCTCCATTCCTTCTATAAAAGCATCAGAAAGCTCCTCCGGGAGAATTTTTCTCAGATTTGCAAACTGATATTTCCCGCAAAAAGACGGCTGTACCTCGCCGAACTTCTCTGAGATTTTTCCATTTTTAAAATCTTCGTATAGCTGGACTGGTATTTCCCCTTTTCCCGCTTCGTACGCTTTTTCCTCAAGTTCTCTCTGGAAACGGATACCCGCCAGAGGATGCACTTCTCCTTTGCTTTTTACTCCGTGAGAAAAATCCTCGGGATTTACAGTAACAATCAGTGCACTGTTGGCATTCTCTCCAGCTCTGTCGTGGTAGCTCATTCCATTTACTGCCAGACGTTTCTCCTCCGAAGAAGCGTTAACTACATAGCCTCCAGGACACATACAGAAAGAATATACACCTCTTCCATAGGAGGTCTGGGCTGTCAGCTTATAGCTTGCAGGTCCTAATTCTTTGCATTCTGCCATTCCGTACTGACTTTCATTGATCATAGTCTGTGGATGCTGAATACGAAAGCCCACAGCAAAAGGCTTTGCTTCCATAGACACTTGCCTGGTATAAAGGGTTTCAAAGGTATCTCTGGCACTGTGACCAATGGCTGCAACCGCTGCCTGTACAGGAATTCGTTCTATGCCATTTATCGTAATGGCTGTCAATTTTCCACCTTTTATCTCAAAATCTGTTACCTGGCTCAAAAAACGGACCTGACCGCCCAGGTTTTCAATCTCTTTTCGGATTGATTTTACAATGTTGCTTAACACATCTGTTCCAATATGAGGCTTGTTAGCATAACAGATCGAGGGATCTGCTCCAAACTCTGTAAGGATACGCAGTACTTCCCTGTTTCTGCCAAAGGTATCTTTAACAAGGGTATTCAGCTTTCCATCGGAAAAGGTACCTGCGCCGCCTTCACCAAACTGCACATTGGAGGAAGGATGTAATTCTCCTGTTTTCCAGAATTCTGCCACCCGTTTTGTTCTGGCATCTACGTCTTCTCCCCGCTCTAAAAGTAAGGGTTTGTATCCTTTTCTTGCCAGTGCAAGACCGCAAAACAGTCCTGCAGGCCCCATTCCTATGATCACTGGCGGATATTTTAAAGACTCATCCCCACATTCAGGAAGAACATATTGCTTTTCTTCGTGAACTATGATATTTCTGTCCTTTCTCTTCTTTACAAGGCGTTCCTCTTCTTTTTTTTCGCCGCTTTTTAATGCAATATCCACAATATAACTGTAGTGGATCTCTGGCTTCTTTCTTGCGTCTACGGATTGTTTTACCAGTTCTATTTCTTTTATCGTATCCGACTGGATGCGAAGTTCTTTTGCCGCTTTTAAAATCAGATCGTTTCTGGTATGCCCTAAAGGCATTTTCAGCTGACTGATACGTATCATGTCCTTGCAGTCCTCCTGGTGTTCTTCTTTTCTACACTCTTTTTCTCGGTGTTTCTTTTTTTCAGTTTTCTTTGCTCCGGCTGTTCTGCAGACTGTTTTTGACTCCCTTTTGGCGATACAGTCTTTGCCTGTGAGGCCGCATTACTGCCAGCCGCGCATCTTCCTGCGATCATACCGCTAGACCAGGCAAACTGAAGATTATAGCCGCCGCAGATGCCATCCACATCCAAGATCTCGCCTGCCAGATACAATCCCGGGCAGATTCTCGACTCCATAGTTTCCTCATCTATTTCCCTGGTATCTACACCGCCGCAGCATACCTGTGCATTGGCAAACGGATTGACCGACATGACAACCGCTTCATATTCTTTTAATTCTTTCCGGATTTTTTCTAAGTGTTTTCCGGTTAAGGAACCGCAGGAGATATCCCCATCAATTCCTGCAAGCTTTAAAAGAGCCTGTGCCAATTTACGGTTTAACATTCCCGTAAACAGTTCCTCTGCCGGTTTGTAGCCCAGTAAAAGGACTCTTTTCTTTAAAAGACGAAAACTTTCATTATGATCCCAGCTTGGCATAAAATCCACATAGACTGTCACCTTTTTCTTATCATCCAGAGCCCTGGCTGCATACCGGCTCACCTGGAAAACAGGGATACCGGAAAGACCATAATCAGTGATTTGCAGCTCTCCTTTATCACTTGCCAGTGTAATGCCGTCTGCCTGCAGTCTTATTTCTGCTTCCGTGCGAATACCAGCCATTTGTTTATATAAATTTCCCTGGCAGCGCAGCTGTACCAGGGCCGGAAGGGGCTTGATCACAGAGTGGCCTAACTGTCTGGCATATTCATAACCACTGCCGTCAGAACCAGTAGAAGGTGCTGCTTTAGAACCGGCTGCCAGGATCAGGGCATCTGTTTCCACTTTTCCCTGATCTGTATGTACA
>CAVFER010000022.1:0-39133 GCA_963621525.1 bacterium
TTAGTATGTTCCTCACATCCAGCTTCCTTCAGATTCCACCTCACGATGGACACCCTTGCCTTCGGCTATATCCTTCCCACTACCGGGCGGATTCAGGACTTTAACCCGTTAGAAACGTGCGCCGCTAGGCGCACGGTCAGAAATCCTCCTGCAAGCTTGCTTGCAGGAGGATTTTTTGACATTGGTACCCACAAAAAACATGCGTAAATAGCAATTCGGTATCATCTCTTATTTATCCATTTTCTCCACTTCCATATCCTTAGGAAGGATCAGGTTCATGATAATTGCTACTACAAACACAACTGCTACTACGTTTGCAGAGAATACAGACTGAACAACTGGTGAGAATTCAGCCCAGATACCACTTTCACTGGTAGTGGTAAATCCAATACCAATGGATAATGCCATTGCAACGATGGTAATATTTCTCTGGGTAAATCCACAGTTAGCGATCATCTGCATACCAGATGTTAAAATGGTACCAAACATCATGATAGTACATCCGCCTAGTACAGACTGAGGAAGTGATGCAAAGAAGTTACCGATCGGCGGGAACAGACCTGCCAGGATCATTGCAACTGCACCTGTCATAATAGTGAAACGGTTGACAACCTTTGTCATTGCCACCAGCCCTACGTTCTGTGAGAAGGAAGTAACCGGCGGGCATCCGAACAGACCGGAAATAAAGGAACCATAGCCATCACATGCTAAGGAACCGGAAATCTCTTCTCCTGTGATCTCACGTCCCAAACCGCCTGCTACCAGTGCAGATGTATCACCAATGGTCTCAGCCGCAGATACCAGAAAGATAATGCATGCTGACAGGATGGCTCCTGCGTGGAATTCCGGTTTGATCGGCAACAGATGCGGAAGTGCAACGATGCCGCCGGACATGATCATACTTAAATCTACTTTTCCCATAAAGATGGCAACAATGTAACCAACGATCAGACCAGCTAATACAGACAACTGCTTTAAATATCCCTTTGCGAACATATTCCAAAGCAGACAGGTTGCTAATGTGATCAGACCCAGCAACAGATTTGAAACGGAACCAAAGTCGGTTGCATAGCCGCCGCCAAAGGATCTGGCACCTACGGTAAACAGTGAAAAACCAATAGCGGTTACTACAGAGGCTGCCACGATGGGGCTTATAATCTTTCTCCAGTACTTTGCGAAAAGTCCCAACGTTCCTTCAAACAGGCCACCGATCAGTACAGCTCCTATTACCGCCGGATATCCGTAATTCGCTGAGATCGTACTAAGTATCGTTACAAAGGTAAAGCTGACACCCATTACAACGGGAAGTTTTGATCCGATCTTCCATAAAGGATATAACTGGATCATGGTTGCGATGCCTGCTGCGAACATTGCGTTCTGAAGAAGCATACCAAGCTCTGCTCCGGTAATCGGTGCCTTAGCAGCACCTGCGATCATGGTAATAGGTGCTAAGTTAGATACGAACATTGCCAAAATGTGCTGAAGACCAAATGGAATGGCCTTTCCAATGGGCACCCGCCCGTCCAGCTTATAAATATTGCTGATACTGCAGTTTACATTCTCGTTCATAGGTTTTGCTTCCTCCTATTCTTTGTGGCTCACTTTGTAAACCTCTTCCACAATACGCTCCATGGCATTTAAGATATTCTCGTATCCTGTGCAGCGGCACAGATGCCCGGAGATCAGTTTCTTCAGCTCCTCTCTGTTATATTTTTTTCCTGTTCCTACGATCTCTACTGCACTCATGATCAGACCAGGTGTACAGAAGCCGCACTGTACTGCTGCTTCTTCAATGAACGCTTTCTGGATAGGAGACAATTCCCCGTTTGGCCCCTTTAATCCTTCTACGGTCATTACACTCTTTCCGTCTGCCCACATAGTGAGATATATGCAGCTGTCAATGGCCTCTCCACCTACCAGCACCGTACAGGCACCACACTCTCCTACTTCACATCCCTTTTTCACGGATGTAAGTCCTAAGCGGTTGCGCAGTGTATCCAGAAGAGACTCTCTCTCATCCACTGCAAGTTCTGTTTCCTTTCCATTTACTGTCATATGAATGATCTTAAGCATTCTCTTCACCTCCTGCTCTTCTTATGGCCTCTGCCAGACCACGTTTTGCCAGCTCTTCGATCAGCTGGAGACGAAACTCTTTGGAAGCTCTCCAGGAAGATCTTGGATTTACTTCTGTGAGAGCCAGCTTGGCAAATTCTGCTGCTGCCTCTTTATCAGAAACAGGCTTTCCTTTTAAATATGCCTCTGCTGCGTGACATCTTAGGGGCGTAGGTCCGGCAACCCCGTATCCCAGTCTTACATCTTCAATAGTCTTTTTATCAGCAGACAGTTTTACACGTACAGCGCAGCCTAAGGTTGCGATCTCCATGGCTTTACGCTTTCCATATTTAATATACTGTCCGTACCAGCCTTCATAGTCCTCTTTTTTGATAATGAAACCAGTGCAGACTTCACATCTGTCTCTTACTGTGCGTCCTGGTCCTGTATAGAACTCATGGATTGGCACTTCTCTGTGTCCTTCTGGTCCCTCTAACTGGATCAGCGCATTTAAGGTCCACATACTTGCTGCAGAATCAGCAGATGTAGCGCCGTTGCAGATATTTCCGCCAATGGTACCGGTATTGCGGATCTGAGGTCCGCCTACCATATCTACTGCTTCGCCTAACATAGGAACCAGCTTCTGAATGGTAGGATCATTGGTAATATGGGAAAATGCAGTTGCGGCCCCGATCCACAGATCTCCATTTTCCAGGACTTTTACGCCCTTTAATTCTTTAATATTGTGGATGGATACCAGAGCTCTTCCTGCATCCTTTCCCTCTCTTACACGGATGAGTACGTCGGTACCGCCGCTGATGACTTCTGCCTCAGGCTCCCGTACCAGTGCATCTACTGCATCCTTTACATCTTTTGCTTCATAAAATGATTTAATATCAAACATACTCATTCACCTCCCTAGATCAGACCTTTTTCCTTGAATTTTTCAATCAGTCTCTGTGCCGTCATAGGACTTACGTTCATATGAACACCCGTTGCATGTAAAATGGCATTTCTTACTGCAGGCGCAACCGGAATCGCAGGCGGTTCTCCTAAGGACTTATTTCCATAAGGGCCTGTCGGGTCATCTAACTGGATAAACTCAACATGAAGATCCGGTGCATCCATAGCAGTTGGGATCTTGTAATCCAGCAGGTTGTTGTTTAATGGACGTCCTGTTTTTTCATCTACTAGTAATTCCTCGGAAAGTCCGAATCCAAGACTCATGCTCATACCACCGTGCACCTGTGCCTCTGCTGTCTTTGGATTGATCAGAATACCGGAGTCATGAACATTGATGATATCCTTTACAGTTACTAATCCTAATGGCATATCTACTTCTACGTCTACGAAGCAGCAGCCGGAGGAGAAGGTATTATCCAGACACTGATTGGTCACTTCTGCAGTGAGATGAATGGATTTATCTAATGAATAGAAGGCTGTATCTGCTACTACTGCCACATCAAAAAGGACCGGATCACCACCATGTACAACAATCTTGCTGTCAACGATGTCTAACATATCTTCCTTGATCTCATCTTCCGGATGCAGTCCTAATGCTCCACGAAGCTTTCCAGCTGCCTCTTTTACCAGATCTGCGTACACAGTCTTTGAAAGATCGGTCACATCATGATTCAACATGTATGCTGCATAGTCCAGAATGCGGTGTCTCAATTCAGATGCACATTTCTTGCAGGCCATACCAGATACATAGGTCTGCCTGGAAGCATAAGCACCTGTATCAAATGGTGTCAGGTCTGTATCCTGGGTGGATACGATAAATACCTTATCAAAGGAAATGCCTGTAGTCTCAGATGCCATCTGGCTAAATACCGTATCTGCGCCCTGACCGATCTCTGTAGCACCCATGGACACCTGCATGGAGCCGTCCTGGTTTAATACCATACGTACAGAAGATGTCTCAAGAGAGATCGGATGTACACCTGTCTTGTAACAGAAAATAGACATTCCCACGCCACGTCTTACAGGACCGGTCTGGTTTGCATACTCTTTTCTCTTTTCGTCCCAGTGAATATATTTCTTTCCTGCTTCCATACATTTCTTTAAGCCGTATGTGTAGAAACGGATGCCATTTGCAGGATCTACGAACCCGTCTTCCATACAGTTTTTCATACGGAATTCATAGGGATCCATTCCAATGGCTGTTGCCATATCATCTGTAAGACATTCTGCAAACCATGCTGCCTGTGGGATTCCATATCCTCGCATAGCTCCGGCCGTCGGTGAAGAAGTATAAACAGTCCAACAGTCAATCTCAGCACCTAAACGGTCTCTGTACAGATCCTTAAATACGTTTCCACAGTTAGCGCAGATCGCGTGACCATGGGAGGCATAAGCACCATTGTTTGCATAAGCATCTAACTGTCTTGCAAGAACTGTACCGTCCTTTGTTACCAGACCACGGCACACGCCTTCAATTGCATGGCGGGTTCTGGTTCCGGAAATAGTTTCCTCACGGCTGATCTCCAGTCTTACCGGTCTTCCTCCCACACTCATTGTAAGGAATGCATTTAACGGTTCATAAAGCACATCCTGTTTATTTCCGAAGCCACCGCCGATATATGGCTTGATAATACGGACTTTACCAATAGGCAGCCCCAGGGCCTGTGCTGTACAGCGACGTACAATATGAGGGATCTGGGTAGAAGTAACAACGGTTACTTTTCCATTTACATCTATATAAGCCCAGGAAACAGGAAGCTCGATGTGGCAGTGTGAAATACGTGGTGTATCGTATACTTCATTGATCTCCACCAGATCTTCCACTTTGTATTTTTCCTTTGCCTGCTTTAAACCATCCTCAAAAGTAAAATCACTTGGTCCCATAGTCATATGGGAGTGGACGATCACATTATCTTTACGGATATCCGGGTGTAATGGTGTTGCCTCCGGTGACATAGCTGTCTTTACCGTAACGATAGGCTCATATTCCTCATATTCTACCTTTACCAGACGGGCTGCCTGTGCAGCTGCCACCTCATTTTCAGCTACAACTGCTGCAATATCATCTCCATACAACCTTACTCTCTGGTTTAATACTCTTCTGTCGCAGATATCCTGATGCTTTGCTTCTACGCTCCATGGATGACCTGCTGTTGGGAACTGACAGTCCGGTGCATCAAAGCAGGTAAGGATCTTTACAACCCCCGGTACCTTTAATGCTTCTGTGAGATCGAAGCTTTTTACAAGACCATTTGCAATAGTAGAATGGATCACCTTTCCATGAAGGATATCCCTTGGCTCTAAATCTGCGCTGTATTTTGCTTCACCAGTTACTTTTCCATATGCATCAACACGGTTTAATCCCTGACCTACAACTTTCATAAACACTTCCTCCTTTACTAACCTATAGCCTCACGTAATCTATCTGTGCCTGATTTTGTGCGAAGATTTTTTGTCAGTTGTGCCTCAATTTCTGATAAAAAAAGCCCCTTCTTCTTCCCCCGTTTCAATCGGTCAAACCTCATTGAAAATGCTTACACGGTAATTACAGAAAGTGTACCACGAGGGTAGAAAAAAAGAGCTAACTACATAAACTATGTAGTCAACTCTTAAGGTAGTTGGTAGAGACTCTGGGCCAATCCCCAGGATATACATATCAGACAATTCAGCTTATTTGATTGTCTTTATTATACATCTTACATTATTTTAGTCAAGACTGAAAAGTCTTAAAAAAGTTGCGTCTTTTTGTGTAAATTGCACAATTTTATATCGGTTTTGCTGATATAAACTCGTTATTCTCACCAAAGAATAACGTGTTTTACTATTTGGTATCATCCAGAGCCTGACGGATATCCTCAATAATATCATCTGCGCTCTCGATCCCTACACTAAGGCGGATCATAGACGGATCTACCCCCGCTTCTACTAACTGTTCATCCGTCAGCTGTCTGTGCGTATGGCTTGCAGGATGAAGAACAGCTGTACGTGAATCAGCAACATGAGTCTCAATGGAGCAGAGTTTTAACTTATCCATAAAGTCTGCTGCCCCCTTTCTTCCGGACTTTAATCCAAAAGAGATAACGCCGCAGGTACCGTTTGGCATATATTTCTTTGCCAGTTCATAGTACTTGTCTCCTTCCAGCCCCGGATAGTTGACCCAGGCAACATCTTCTCTGGATTTTAAGTAAGCAGCCACCTTTAAAGCATTTTCGCAGTGCTTTGGCATACGAAGATGCAGTGTCTCCAGACCTACATTGATCAAAAAAGCATTCTGCGGGGACTGGATGGATCCCAGGTCACGCATCAGCTGGGAAGTTGCCTTGGTGATATAGGCCAGTTTTCCAAACTTCTGCGTATAGATAATGCCGTGATAAGACTCATCCGGTTCAGTTAAACCGGTAAACTTATCATGATGTGCTTCCCAGTCAAAGTTTCCGCTGTCTACAATGCAGCCGCCTACTGTCATGGCATGTCCGTCCATATATTTGGTGGTACTATGGGTAACAATATCTGCGCCCCACTCAAAAGGACGGCAGTTAATAGGAGTTGCAAAGGTATTGTCTACGATCAGAGGTACCCCGTGATCATGAGCCACTTTTGCAAACTTCTCAATATCCAGAACCGTTAAAGCCGGATTTGCAATGGTCTCAGCAAATAATGCCTTGGTATTTGGACGGAAAGCTGCTTCCAGCTCCTCTTTGGTTGCATCCGGGCTTACTAACGTACATTCTACGCCCATTTTCGGGATCGTAACAGTAAACAGGTTGGTAGTTCCGCCATAGATTGCTGCAGAGCTGACTACATGGTCGCCTGCCTGGCATAAGTTCATGATCGCATAAAAGTTAGCTGCCTGACCGGAAGATGTAAGCATAGCGCCTACGCCCCCTTCCAGCGCACAGATCTTTGCTGCTACTGCATCATTGGTAGGATTTGCCAGTCTTGTATAAAAATAGCCATTTTCCTCTAAGTCAAACAGACGTCCCATCTGTTCACTGGTGGTGTATTTAAAAGTAGTACTCTGATAGATTGGAAGCTGTCTGGGCTCTCCGTTTTTCGGCTGCCAGCCGCCCTGGATACAAATGGTATCTAATGATTGTTTCTTTTCCATGGTCCTTCTCCTTATAACTTTGATCGTTGATATATCGTAGACTCAGGTCTCCGCGCTTACGCGCTCCACTGTCTGCTTACGCAGACGGGACCTTCGTTAATGGCTTGTAAAAAACAAATGCCGCCTTCGGCGTCGCTTGTTTTTTCCTGCGCTCATTACATTATATTCCCATTGTCAGAGGGCTTCAACCAACCGTTTTAGTCTGTTAGTTACCTAAGAAGCCAAAAGGGAGTTTTGCGATTAGTAACCGCCAAACTCCCTGCATCGAACCAGTATTTCGGATTTGTTTTCCTCATTAAGAATTCACATACACATACACAACACCAGACACGATCAGATAAAACCATGTTGTTGGATTGGAAAACCACGTTGTGAAGAAGGACAGCATCATATACATGGCGATCTGGGCATAGATCACATGACCGGCCGGGCAGGTAAGTTTTCTTCTGAAACGTCCAAGGAGATAGCAGACACCGCCTAAAAGGCCACCGAAAAATACCATTCCCGCAATACCAAAATCATAAAAAGCATCATAAAACAGTGTTACTGTAGTCAACTCTTCTTTGGTCACAAACAGCGGAAATTCTGCTAGTGACGGGAAGATAAATTTAAGTCCTGTCAGTGCCCATAACGGGAACAGGCCTTTAAGTCCAAAGGCGAAATGTTTTAACTGTGCTGCCATACAGTTAAAGTTGTCATAGTTATTTGCGATATACATATATGGCTGTGTGATAAATATTGGCATATGGCTGTTTTTCATTTCAAAAATGCCATTTAAGTACTCTACGCTATGGCTGCGGAGCACTGTTAAAGCTAGATAAGCCGGGATCAGCACCACAAGGAGCACACCTACATAGATCAAGCTGAAACTTCCTGTCATGGAAATGTAGGTAAATACGGCCATTCCTACTGCCAGGATCAGCTGGAAACGTGATACACATAAAAGCGGAATCATCACTGCCACAATGTCGCAGATCACTGCCAGCCAGAAGCCTTTATACCGGATCAGACCTCTTCCTCTTCTTGCCATCATCAGGCTGTATACTACAGAAAGGCTTGGCACCAGTACGCAGGATACAGTAAAGTAGTGGATTCCCTTTATGTGAAAATAAGAATAGGCATGTGGTACGCCATAGGAAAACATAGGAACAAAGCCCAGTCTCCATGCTTCAAAAGCAAAGGCCAGTACAGAAACCAGGGTGATCACTGCCATGGAGATCAGAATGCGGTTTGCCTGTAAGGGCGAATCCGCAGAGGAGTAATATTTGTATACAGATCCCATATCCGCCGCACTCCAGCCATCATATAGCCTGGTCAGTACTTCAAATACCCACCAGAAAGCCATTACTGCCACGAAGAAACTGATCCATGTGATCAAAAGCCAGTCTGTCTGCAGGTAGGAAAGCTTAAAACAGGAGATTCCCTGTCCTCCTGCAAAAAACAGGCAGAACAGACCACGCAGGTGGATCAGGTTTCCTGTCCGGATATAATCTCTGATATACAGCCATATGGCTGCTCCAACTAAAACAAGGCCGGACAGCACATATAAGTGCTGCCAGGCCAGAATAAAACTGATTCCATAACAAATAAGATAAACTGCCATTAACCTGTAATCTTCTCCACAAACTTTCTCATGTAGTCTTCTATCTCTGCTGTTGTAGCAAAGCTCATAGCCTTATCTGCTACTGCCCGAAGTTCTTCTACACTGTATTCTGTTACCATCTTTCTTGCACGCAGGATGGCGGATGCGCTCATACTGAATTCATTTAAACCAAAGGCAAGTAACAACGGGATCATCATTGGATCACTGGCTGCTTCACCACACATACCTACCATAATACCCGCTTCCCGTCCGCATGCGATAATGTGGCGGATACTTCTGAGCACTGCCGGATTAAAAGTAGAGTACAGATAAGATACCTTCTTGTTTCCTCTGTCTACTGACATGGTATACTGGGTCAGGTCATTGGTACCGATGCTGAAGAAATCTGCCTCTTTTGCAAAGATATCTGCGATCAGGGAAGCGGCTGCTGTCTCTACCATGATACCTACCTGGATATCTTTCCTGTATGCAATATCCTTTTCATCTAACTCAGCCTTGATCTCTTCGATCAGTGCTTTTGCCTCTCTTAACTCGTCAATGCAGGTTACAAGAGGGATCATAATGCGGATATTTCCATATGCACTGGCTCTTAAAAGGGCGCGCAGCTGCGGCTTGTAAATATCCTCTTTTCTGTCTAAGCACAGCCGGATGGCACGATAGCCCAGGAATGGGTTCTCGTCCTTTTCAAGACCCATATATGGGATCTCTTTGTCACCACCAATATCCAATGTACGGATGATCACCGGCTTGCCGTTTAAAGCAATTGCTACTTTCTTGTACGCTTCAAACTGCTCTTCTTCTGTAGGCATAGCAGTGCGGTCCATAAACAAAAACTCGGTACGGAACAGACCAACGCCTTCTCCATCATACTGTAAAACTTTGTCCACATCTTCCGGCTTACCAATATTGGCAACGATCTCTACCTGTACGCCATCTTTTGTAACAGAAGGCTGTCCAATGTATTTTTCCAGTTCTTTTTTATCTTTTAAAAACTGTGTTCTCTTTTCTTCGTATTCTTTTTCTGCAGATGCTTCCGGATTTACAAATACCTCTCCGGTGCTTCCGTCAATGATGACACTGTCTCCGTCCTTTACTGCATCCATCAGGCCATTGACTGCAACTACTGCAGGGATCTCCAGTGCTCTTGCTAAAATGGCACTGTGTGAGGTTTTTCCTCCCAGCTCTGTTACGATACCGGAGACATTTTCCGGGTTGATACCTGCTGTCATGGATGGTGTCAGATCCTTTGCTGCCAGTATGCTTCCCTTGGGCAGTAAAGATACATCTACAGACTCCAGTCCCATTAATGTACGCTGCATACGTACTTTGATATCTCTCATATCAGTAGCACGCTGCTGCATCAGCTCATCTCCCATGGATGCAAACATATCTGCATACATATTGCATACATTTTCAATTGCAAACTCACTGTTTACTTTGTCATTTTTAACGCTACTTTCGATCTCCCCTGTAAGCATAGGATCTGATAACAGCATCATGTGTCCCTGCATGATCTCTGCTTCCTTCTCTCCCACGCGGGAAGCCAGATCATCTGCCATCTTCTGTGTAGCTGCAATCGTCTTTTCCAGAGCCCCCTTAAAGCGCCGGATCTCAGCCTCTGCATCTGCTACTTCCTTTCTTGTGATCACTAATTCTGCTTCCTCAACGATCACAGCTTTGCCAATGCCAATACCGGCAGAAGCACTTGTTCCCTTAAACATATGTGTTTCCTCCTTAATTGATTTATACTCGCAAATTCCGCACTGACGTGCTCTACTGCCTGCTTCGCAGGCAATTTGCTCGTTAACGGTCCATGAAAAACAAATGCCACCTTCGGTGTCGCTTGTTTTTCTTTTGGACGCGTTCTATTCTCCCAGTCCGTCCTCTACGATCTTGATCATTGCTGCTAATGCCTTCTCCTCATCGGGGCCGGTGCAGTTAAATTCGATCTCTTCTCCACATTTTACGCAGGCGCCGAGTACGCTGAGCACACTCTTCGCATTTGCTGTTACATTGCGTACTTTAAAAGAAATCTTTGATTTATACAGTAAAGCCTCTTTACAGAGGATGCCTGCAGGTCTTAAATGAAGACCGGATGGATTCTTAATCACTGTTGTTCCACTTACCATATTGATTCTCCTGATTTTCCGCAGCATATAAGCTGCCATTTTCTTCTTTTCCCCTTAATTAATGACTTTGTTCAGCCGCAGTTGTATGGTTTGACGCCCCAGAACTGCTTTCAGCAGCTGTCGTCTCCCTCGTGCTGCTTTCTATTTCTTCCTGAGTTGTAGCCGCTACTGTCTCTCCCGGTTCTCTGTCATGGACGATGATCTGAAGTTCGTCCTGACTCACCAGTTCATAAGCCGCACCCAGTTCAAATGTTACAGTTCCTGTATGAGTTCCAGGTTCCATATCGCTTACATCCACCTCTGCCTCTAATGAGTCATCGGTCAGCTGGTCCAAATCCTCTTTTAATCCCTTAATGCCTAAGCTAATGGAATCTCTGTCATACTGATAGCTGTAGCTGCTAGAAGCTCCAACCTGGCGGATTTTGCTTGTCTTTAGATTAATGCTCCTGGTCTCCAAAGGTTCCACCTTTAAGGTTACATAAATCTTGCTGTTGGAATCTGCAAGTTCTACATTTTCAGGAAGGTATTTATTCAGATCAATCGTAATCTGCTTATCTTGTGAAGCACCGTCCATATTTAATTCAGACTTCGGTATATTAATGGCATTGATCTCTGCCAAGTCAGACTTAAGTCCTACCACATCAATGGAGTTTACATTGCTTTCAATCCCGGTAAAACGGTATCCGTCTGCCACTCTTCCCTCTGTCTCAAAGTTCAGTCCCAGTGTCTTTACCTTCAGGATAGAAAGTGTATAATCTGCCTCTGAACGACTTAAGCTTACTCTGTCATCCAAAGTGATCTTGTTGCGGTTTGCGTCAAAGCACTGGATCTGGGCTGTACCGGAAAGGTCAGAATTGGCTCCATCCAGACGGATGGTGATGCCTACCGTACTGATGCGTCCCACCTGAGACTCCGGTCCGCTTACAACAACACCGGAAGGCACAATATTTACAGTTCCCTCTCTGTATCCGGCTTCTGTCTTTCCTTCTGTATAGGCAGTCAGGTCAAATTTTTTCTGCTGGATATCCTCTGTAGTTACGCGGATAACCATAGGCTTTGCAGTTACCGCATCTACTTTATTGTTCTTTACATCTACCTTTACGGGCACCGCTCCTGTCGGCTCGTACATATCTGCCAGATCGATATAGGCCCTGAAATCAGAAGCAGAAATGCTTCCTGCATCCAGTGTACGCACCTTATAAGCCACAGTCACTGTACTGCGGTTGTCAATCAGCTCATAGGTTTTTCCGTTTGCGGAAAGTACATCTTCATTCAGCACCTCCAAAGGGACCTCTTTGGTAGCAGTCACATCCGGATTGGAGATATTGGTCACTGCCAGCCATACGAAAAAGGCAAGGAAAACGGAAAGAATCTTCAGTTTTAAATTATTTGTCAGCTTTTTTCCCATTGATCAGCCTTCCCTTCCATATCTTAAACCGGTTGGAAGAAACCGGCTCTTCTTTCATCAGTCCGGAAAGAATATTCCGAAGTGTTTCCGCGTTCGGAACACTGCGAAGCATTCCTCCTTCTGCAACAGATACCCGTCCTGTTTCCTCTGAAACAACAATGGTAAGGCTGTCCGTAGTCTCACTGACCCCTACTGCTGCGCGGTGTCTGGTTCCTAACGCTTTATTGATGGACATATTGTCAGAAAGAGGCAGGTAACAGGTAGCAGCTGCCACTCGGTTTCCCTTGATCACTACTGCACCGTCATGAAGTGGTGTGTTATGCTCAAAAATGTTAATAAGAAGCTGGCTTGTTACCAGACCACTGATCTCAATACCGGTCCTTTCGATCTCCTTTAAAGAAGTTCCTCTTTCAATGACCATCAAAGCACCTGTTTTCACTTTTGCCATTTCAAAGGTGGCGCGTACCAGTTCGTTGACCGTACGGTCATTAAATTCCTGACTGCTTTTACCGTCATCCTGAGCCAAAATTCCGGATAACAGATTCTGACTTCCCAACTGCTCCAGCGCCTTTCTAAGCTCCGGCTGGAAAACGACCAGAAATGCCGTTACTGCAATCGCTGTAATATTTTTAAGGATCCAGACAATGGTATCCAGACGTAAAAGGACGGCCATAATAGCAAACACCATTATGGTCAGAAGTCCTTTTAGCAGTGTCCAGGCCCTTGTATTCTTTATCCAGAAAAGGATCTCATATACCAGAAAAGAGATGATTGCGATCTCAAAAATATTCCGGAGGGAGATCCGTGGCAGCAATGTCAGCCAGGATGAGGCTTTCATCATAATTTCTGTTAAGATTTCCACCTGATATCATCCTCCTTTGATCATACTTTTATACTTGCTTATTTTTCTTGTTTGTTTTCTTTCACTTTTGTACTGCGTTTTCTCCCGCTGATACGCTGTACTTTTACATCTGTACTGCTCACAGTCATCTTTGGAACTGCTTTTACGTAGTAATAATAATCGTCGTCTTCAAACTGCACATATTCTGTACTGGTATAATCCACAGAGAAGAAAAAGAAATTGTAAATCATGGCCAGTACTACTGAAACAAGCAGACCAAATATCAGTGTTCCTGCAGCAACAGACACACCAAACACAAAGTCACCCACAAAAATTACCAGAAGCTGTGCTACAGCCCCGGCTACAATGGCTATAATCCATGCATAGTCCACAGAAAGCCTGCGAATCAGATACACTACGATAATACCTACTGCGCAGGTAGCGATCATTACCATCATAGTCTGGTTAAAACATACAGACCGGATGATCTGGCTGTAACGCTGAACGATATCTACATTTCCCTCTCCTGTAAGGACACCTGCATTCTGGCGTATATACATAAGAAGATAATAAAGGAAAACGCCGCAGCTTACCGGTATCACAGATACAAGACTGCCTCCTAGTCCTACCAAAAATGCCACTGCATAGGGCACTTTAAATAAAAAAGCCAGAGGTGTAAGCACCATAAGCCAGCTATCTCCCGGCTTAAAGCCATAGTACAACACTGCTACTACCAGGATCATCATCCCTGTGATCAGTGCCATTTCCATGGACACTGCATACACATGTGCTACCATCACACATCCCATTAAAAATACACTGGCGCTGTCCGGAAGCAACGCTCCAAAAATACAGATCAGCAGTACCACGATCGGATTTTTTAATTTTGCCATATAGCCAATATTGACATTCATGCTTAAAACAGTACACAGGACAAACAGCAGACGGACAATAAAACGTATTCCGTAGCTGTATTTATTATACAATTCTTTCAGGTGCTCTTTCCACAGCAAAAGACCTGTCATAAAGTAGCTCCTCCTCTGTTTTCTTTTCCGTGGTCCTTACCGAATCTGCGCTCCAAATGCTTAAGCCTTGCTGCATACATGGTTTGGCTTCTGGACGCATGATCATAGCGTTTAGAATAAATCTTCCATGTAATAAGAAGATAAATCACCAGTCCCAGGCCGTAAGCTAATCCCCAATTTTTCACCCAAGTAATCAGCTCACAGGCAGCAGTTCCTTTCATGATCACGTCCAACTTGTACAGGATCCACATAAGAAGGATCAGTGCAAAACTAAAAGTGTATCCAAAAAAAGAGCGGAACAACTGCCCTCCTACATAATCACTTTTAAAGTACTGATTTACAGGGAAGATCTTTCTGCCCTGATGCTTTTCAAATACTGCCAGTCCTGTCATCAACTGGATTTTTTCTTCATTCAGCATAAAGCACTCCTTTATTTTCTTCCCAATACTGTCAATTTAGTATACCACATCTTTTTTTGTTTTGCGACACCTTAAATGATTTTTTAAAAAGTCGTTTGTATTACCGTTCATAATTGAATGTTGTATGAAGAAAATATTAATTTTTTATGAATTTTGCTGTCAGGGCTTGCATTATTTTTTAAATATGCTATTTTGTATTCTGCGAAAAAAATAAGATCAAAATCAGAAATATTATTCATTTTTCAAACATTTCAAGCAACAAAAGAGGTATATTATGAAAACACTTCAGATGATCCACTATTTTAATTTTGTGATCGCAACTGTATTTGTAGTCTTTTACTTTTATCAGATTGGATATCTGCTCCTTGGTCTTTTTATGAAGCATCGAAAAAATGAGACCGGTTCCCATGCACTTCACCGATATGCAGCTGTCATTTCTGCCAGAAATGAAGCAAACGTCATCGGCGGACTGATCTCCAGTTTAAAAGCCCAGAACTATCCTTCTGAACTTCTTGATGTTTACGTGATCGCTGATAACTGTACCGACGATACTGCTCAGGTAGCTGCAAAGGCAGGTGCAAAGGTTTACCGCCGTTACAATCGTCAGCTGGTAGGAAAAGGTTATGCACTTGATTATCTGTTTAAATGCCTTTCCGCTTCCGGTAAAGATATATATGACGGTTACTTCGTGTTTGATGCAGATAATTATGTCGATCCTGACTTTGTAAAAGAAATGAACGCCACCTTTGACAGCGGACATTTTGCAGCACTTACAAGCTACCGAAATTCTAAGAACTTTGGTTCTAACTGGATCTGTGCAGGCTACGGCTTATGGTTTCTTCGCGAGGCACGATTCTTAAATTTTCCAAGAATGCTCCTTGGAACTAACTGTGCCATCTCCGGAACCGGCTTTTTAGTATCTGGCGAGGTGATCCGTGAAAATGGCGGCTGGCCATTCCATTTACTTACAGAAGATATTGAATTTTCTGTTAACTGCGCCATTGAAGGCAAAGTGATCGGCTACTGTGATAAAGCTGTTATTTATGATGAACAGCCTGTAAAATTCGGTCAGTCCTGGACCCAGAGACTCCGCTGGTCCAAAGGCTTCTATCAGGTAGACTGGCATTACAGCTGGGGACTGATCAAAGGCCTGTTCCAGGGTGGAAGAAGATCTTTCTCCTGTTATGACATTTTCATGACTGTTGCACCCGGCATGTTCTTTACTCTTGCTGCTATCCTGATCAATCTGGGAATGGCATTTTCCTTCATGACAGAACCTGGTTACATAGCAAGAATGATCGCAGCTGAGAACATTTCCTTCCTTACAAGAACCATTGTTATGTTCTATTTAAGCCTTTTAGTTTACGGTGCTATTACCATGATCAGTGAATGGAAACAGGTGAATATGCCAACTTTAAAGAAGATCCTGTATACATTTACGTTCCCTATCTTCATGTTCACTTATATTCCGATCTCTGCTGTTGCTCTGGTAAAGAGAGTAGAATGGAAACCGATCTGTCATGGAAATACTTCCGGCGAACTGATCACTTCTAAGAGAAATTAAATGTGAATTTTTTTCCTGTAAACGGCAGGAAGTTCATAAAAGGCATAAAAAAACGATGCATGGACACATATCACAACCGGATATGCTTCCTGCACCGTTTTTTTATGCATACGACAGCGCGTCAATAGTATGTTTTCTAAACTTGTATTTACAGATAATTTCATTACAATAATGCTGCCAGCCGTAAAAGAAGCATATATACGGCCGTTCCCACTGCAATACTTACTAATGTATTGTGCTTCCATTTATATGTAAGCGCCACGATAGCAACTGCTGCTGCTTTAGGAAGTCCAATATGCACCACGTCACTTCCTGCATCTTTCAAGCAGTAAACGATCAGCACTGCCATGATAGCTGAAGGAAGTGTTTTCCCCAGACGATCTAGCCAGTCCGGCATCTTCTGTGATCTACCGAAAGCCAGAAAGGGAAGTGCTCTCAAGAAGAAAGTACAAAGAGCGGAAACCGCGATCAGAATCAATATGCTTTCTGTTTTCATCTATGCTTCCTCCCTTCTCTTCTGTAACACCACTAAAATCCCTGATGTTATAAGCAGTGCCGGAAGCATAAAACCAGAGGATCCAAATATGAGCAGACAGATAATGCCGATCCCCAGACCAGCAAGTGCCGGGGTATGCCCATCCGCCTTTTCCCACTGATCAATAAAAATAATTACAAACAAAGCTGTCATGCAAAAATCAATACCTTCCATATCCCAGGGAATCAGCTGTCCTAACATTCCGCCAAAAACAGAACCGGCCATCCAGTAGCAGCGGCTGAAAAATGCCACTAAAAACATGGTGTCCTCTTTTTCTTTCTGAGGCAGTTCTAGTGTACAGTTCACCGCATAAGTCTCATCCGTCATAGTATGGATCATATAAAGCATCCGTCTGCCCATTTTCTTAAAATCTTCCAAAAAGGTGAGACCGTAAAAGCTCTGGCGGCTGTTCATTAACAGAGCTGTCAGCGCCACCGTTATAATAGAAGCTCCGCTGCTTAAAAATGTGATCAGCACAAACTGGAAAGCTCCCGTATACACTGTCAGACTCACAAGCAGAGAATAATACCATTTAAAGCCTGCATCCTCCATCATAATGCCATAAGCCATGCTGACGAAAATGTAGCTGCACATGATGGGGATAGATTTGATAAACGCGTATTTTCGGATCTGTGATTTTGTCATACCGTAGATGTCCTTTCACTCCCATTTCTTTGGCCTATCATATCTTTTATTTCCTACTTTGTCAATAGGTAAATAGAATTACAGCTAGTACATTGTTTCAGTTTAAAACACTGCCGCCAACCGGATAGAATATCCAGTTAGTGACAGTATTTTTCTCATTATTCCATAAGCTTTTAAAAAGCACCCTTCTTCTCTTCCCTCTTGGTTTCCATATTTGAAACAACCAGGGTGCAGGCTGCATCACCGGTAATATTAACAGTGGTACGGCCCATATCAAAAATTCGGTCTACACCAGCCACCAGCGCAATTCCATCTACAGGAAGTCCCACAGAGGTCAATACCATAGCCAGCATGATCATACCGGCACCAGGAACTCCAGCTGTTCCAATGGAGGCCAAGGTCGCAGTCAGGACAATCGTGATCATCTGATTAAGAGTCAGATTGATACCATAACAGGATGCAATAAATATTGCACAAACGCCCTGATAGATTGCTGTACCATCCATGTTGATAGTTGCTCCTAAAGGAAGTACAAAAGATGCGATTTCTTTTTTTGCTCCCAGTTTTTCCGTACAGCTTAAGTTGATAGGAAGGGTTCCCACAGAGGATGCACTGGAAAATGCAAACATAATGGCCGGTAACATTCCTTTAAAGAACTTCAACGGGCTAAGGCCACCCAGAAATTTTACAGTTGCAGAATAAACAAAAACTGCATGAACAACATAACAGATGTAAGCCGCAAGAAGAACCATGACCAGAGAACCGATAATCGTTGGACCATTGACCGCAATAACCGGACACAACAGACAAAATACACCGATTGGGGAAAGATTTAAGATCATTTCCATGCACTTCATAAAAATCTCATTCAGATCATTAAATGCATTTACCACACGAACATTTTTCTCACCCACCAGGATAATGGCAAATCCGAGCAGGATTGCCATAACAATGATTTGAAGCATATTGGCATTGACCATTGGGGAAACAAAGTTGGAAGGAAAAATATTCACCAGAGTATCCATAAAAGAAGTTGCCTCTGCCGCTTCATAGGAAAGGTCTGTAGTTGCAATGACCGGGAACAAAGATTTAAACAGATTGCCGCCAGTCAGACCAATAGTAACTGCAAATGCAGTGGTAAACAGATAAAACACAACGGTTTTCAGTCCAATAGCGCCTACTTTTTTAATATCGCTCATAGAAATGATACCGCACATAATAGAAAACAGAACGATCGGCACAACAATGAATTTTACAAGATTCAGAAAAATGGTACCGAATGGTTTGATATAGGTATCAGCAAAGCTTGCATGGCTTTGAAGCAGAAGACCTGCCAGAATGGCTAATACCAGTGCAATGAAGATTTTCATTGCCAGTGACATTTTCTTTTTTTCTTTCACACTACCTACCTCTTTCTTTGTTATTATCCCAGAAACAAAATCAGCGGACGCGCCACCGGCGCCGCCTCGATATGCTTGGCAACATAATGTTCTCAGGCAAAAAAAGAAACACTATGCCTGTCACATAGGTGTCTCCTTCGACATTTCTTCTATCTTAACGTATCTTTTACAAATATGCAACTTATTTCTGTTTTAGAAACGCTAATCCGCTTCTCTAAAAGCTGTGCCAGACCTTCTAAAGTCTCCACCTGGTTGATCTCACAGCGCAGAGCTGCTGAATTTCTCATTCCTTTGGTATACCAGGCCATGTGGCTGCGCATTTCACGCATAGCAATCGCCTCGCCCTTATACTCTGTCAGCATCTTTCCATGGCGCAGGATCATATCCCGCACTTCCATAAGGGTAGGTCCCGGAAGCAGTTCACCTGTTTCCAGATAATGAGTGATACGATTAAAGATCCAGGGATTTCCCTTGGCTCCTCTGCCTACCATGATACCATCACAGCCGGTTTCATCTAACAGTCTTTTTGCATCCTCCGGTGTAAATACGTCTCCGTTTCCGATCACCGGTATCTTTACCGACTCTTTAACCTGACGGATAATGTCCCAGTCTGCCTTTCCGGAATAATACTGTTCCCTGGTGCGGCCATGGACTGCCACAGCGGCCACACCGCAGCTTTCTGCCATTTTTGCAAATTCTACCGCATTGATATTCTGGTCATTAAAGCCTTTGCGGAATTTTACAGTCACCGGCTTTTTCACTGACTTTACCATGGCAGTAAGCACTTTTTCTGCCCGGGCCGGATCTTTCATCAGGGCAGAACCTTCGTGATTGTTGACAATCTTTGGCACCGGGCATCCCATATTTACATCAATGGCAACATAGGGTCCGTCCTCAATCTGAGCTGCGATTGCTGCCATGATCTCAGGATCTGAGCCAAACAGCTGTACCGACACCGGACCTTCTGCCGGATCCACTGCCAGAAGCTCTTTTGTATTCTTGTTTTTATATAAAATAGCCTTGGCACTGACCATTTCTGTCACTGACATGCCTGCGCCCTGTTCTCTGCATAAAAGGCGAAAAGGCAGATCTGTTACACCTGCCATAGGCGCCAGAAATACGTTGTTATCTAAAAGGGTATCACCGATCTTAAACTTCATCTGTTTCTCCCTTATCGTCGCCTTTCCTGTCCTCTTTTTCCTCTTCCCAGTCTACATTTTCTCCCAGGAAGAAGGTTCTGTAATAAAGTTCTAAAGCTTCCAGAAGCTCCTTCTTGGTCTCCTGGTACTCCTTTATCTTTAATACACTGCCAATTTCATCAAAGAGATAATCTCCTTCTTCAGAAATAACCTGAAAATCCAGATTCCCCTTTTCATCGTATTCCAGAGTAAGAATCCCGCCTACATCTTCTGTAAAAAGGACACACATAATGTGCAGTTCATCTTTTACAGATTGAGGAAGAGACTGGAATTCTTCGTTGAAATAATATTTCTGCTCATAGGAGTTGGCTCCACAGAGCACTACTTTATCTGTCATATCTTTTCCTTTCTATACCACACTCACGAACCCGTATCGGTACATCGTTTCATAAATAAATGACCTAATCACGTAGGATGCAGATTCGAGTGTACGGTTCAAAAAAACACTATCATGATCTACTTCCTGCTGATGCAGGAGAGACCTTCTTTCATGGCTTTTTACCTGTGCGCATTAAAGTCCGCTGCACCGGAACAGACCGGTAACGGCGGACTCTTATTATTCTTATCATACAGCTAACAAACCAAACTTTTTATTATCTTGCCAGCAGCTTTGCAATCTCATACTGAGATTCCGGGATATCTTTGGTCATGTTCAGTGCTTCCTGAATATCGTAATCTACAAACTCACCATGCTTGTAAGCCACCAGACGGTTGCTCTTTCCTTCAGCCAACAGTTCTGCAGCTCTTGCACCCATAATAGACGCGTATACACGATCCTTACAGGTAGGTGTACCGCCACGCTGCATATGGCCTAAAATAGTAGCTCGGGTCTCGATACCGGTAGCTGCTTCAATACGCTTTGCCATGGAACCGGAATGTCCGATGCCTTCTGCATTGATGATAATGTTATGTTTCTTGCCTCTCTTACGGTTTTCGATGATACGGTTGATCAGAGCCTGTTCATCACCGTCATAACGTTCTGGAAGAAGGATGTCTTCTGCACCGTTTGCAATACCGCACCACAGTGCGATATAACCGGCATTGCGTCCCATAACCTCAACGATACTGCACCGTTCATGGGAGGTAGATGTATCACGGATCTTATCAATAGCTTCCATCGCTGTGTTTACAGCTGTATCAAAGCCAATGGTATAATCCGTACATGCAATATCCAGGTCAATGGTTCCAGGAAGGCCAATGGTGTTGATTCCCAGAGCAGAAAGCTTTCCTGCGCCTCTGAAAGAACCGTCGCCTCCGATGACTACAATACCATCAATGTTGTGTTTACGGCAGATCTGCGCACCTCTCTCCTGCCCTTCCGGTTTTGTAAATTCCAAACATCTTGCTGTATAAAGAATGGTACCTCCGCGGTTAATGATATCAGATACACTGGTGGTATCCATATCCACGATCTCTTCATCCAGAAGTCCGGCATATCCTCTCATGATACCCTTTACCTTCAGGCCTCTATTGATCGCACCTCTTACAACCGCACGAATGGCTGCGTTCATTCCAGGAGCATCACCTCCGCTGGTTAATACTCCAATGGTTTTAACTGACTTTGCCATACCAATCTACCTCCTTGTTTTAAGTACATCCCTGTATCTGATGTACACTGCTTCTGTTCTTAAATAAATACAACGCTATTCTAATTCATTTTCCCGGATTAATCAAGTTTTTTTCTACAAGCTTGACATTTTTTTCACCAAGTTTTCGGGTCAGCTTTTCTATCAGTTCTCCTGCAGCCTCTACCTTCCAGCTTGCAGGCAGAATTTTCTTAGCCCGCTCCTTCTTTAAATAGATGACTACACTGTCCTGACCTTCACTTTCTTTCAAAATATCCAAAACGGTCCCTTCCATAGCCTGATAAGTTTCTTTATCTTCAAACTGCAGCCACAGCTGTCTTGGAACCTTGGAAAATGGAATCACCTGCTCGCACACCATTTTCCCCACCGGATCATCTCCTAAAGACACTCTCCCCTTGATAAAAATCTTAGAATCCTCTATCAGCAGATCTCTGTCTGCCTCGTAATTTTTCGGGAAAACGATCACTTCCACAGAGCCCATCAGATCTTCCAGCGTGATAAACGCCATTAGCTGGTTGCTTCTTGTGGTCTTTACCACTTTTCCGGTAACCAGGCCTCCTACCACCACCTTCATACCGTCTTTAACTGCCGCTTCTTCAGTCTCTTCGTCTACCATAAAATCGGCAGCTGTTGCGGTGATGTTCTTTCTCCAAAGGCCTTCGTAGTCATCTAGGGGATGACCACTGATGTACACGCCTAAAATGTCTTTTTCAAAAGCCAGCATCTCCTCCTTGGAATACTCTCCCACATCCGGAAAAGATACCTGATATTCTTTTTTGTCTTCCTCAGATACCAGATCAAACAGACTCATCTGGCCTTCCCATGCATTTTTGCGCTCTCTGGCTTTGTTGTCTAAAAGGAGCGGCGCCACTGCTATTTTCTGTCGTCTGGTGCCCGCAAGAGAATCCATAGCTCCTGATTTAATGAAATTTTCAATGGTACGGCGGTTCACTTCCTTGTTGGTCATACGGTTGATAAAATCTTCCATGGAACGGAAAATACCGTTTTTCTTTCGTTCCTCTAGTATCGCATCTACTACCGGTCTTCCCACACTCTTAATAGCAGAAAGTCCATAGCGGATGCCCTCACCTGATACAGAAAACCCGCTTTCTCCTTCGTTGATATCCGGCGGCAGAATGGCAATATCCATCATCCGGCGGCAGGTAAGGATATATTCCGAAAGCTTGCTAACATTATCCATAACAGAGGACATCAAAGCTGCCATAAACTCTTTCGGATAATAATATTTTAAATAAGCCGTCTGATAAGAAACCACAGCATAGGCTGCAGCATGTGACTTATTAAAGGCATATTTTGCAAAGTCGATCATTTCATCGTAAATATGGTTGGCCGTTTTCTCATCAATACCGTTTGCGATACAGCCCTTTACTCCTTCTGCCTCATTTCCATAAACAAAGTTCTGCCTTTCTTTTTCCATGACAGCCGTCTTTTTCTTACTCATGGCACGGCGTACCAGATCGCTTCGTCCCATGGTATAGCCAGCCAGATCACGTACGATCTGCATAACCTGCTCCTGATAGACGATACAACCATAAGTCGGGCTTAAAATAGGCTCCAGCTGAGGGCATTCATAGGTAATGGAAGTCTTGTCATTTTTACCCTTTAAATACCGAGGGATAAAATCCATAGGACCCGGGCGGTACAAGGAAATGCCGGCGATGATATCTTCCAGATTCTCCGGCTTTAACTCTTTCATGAATCCCTTCATGCCGCCGCTTTCAAGTTGGAACACGCCCTCTGTGCGGCCTGTACCAATGGACTCCAGTACCTTTTTATTATCATAATCAATATGATCCATATCCAGCTTAATACCGTAGTCTTTTTCCGCCAGGCGCACCGCATTCTGGATCACGGTCAGTGTTCGAAGACCCAAAAAGTCCATTTTCAGCAGACCCAGTTCTTCAATGGTCGTCATCGTAAACTGAGTGGTAATGGTTCCGTCTGCTGCTCTGGACAATGGCACAAACTCATCAATAGAACGGCTGCCGATCACAACGCCGGCAGCATGCATTGAGGTATGACGCGGCAATCCTTCCAGACGCTTTGACATATCGATGAGATATTTTACCTGTTCATTTTCATTATATAGCTTCTTTAAATCCGGATTGGCTGTAAGAGCCTTATCCAGAGTCATTCCCAGATCATTGGGGATCATTTTTGCAATGGCATCGCACATGGCATAAGGCAGATCCAACACACGTCCTACGTCCCGGACTACACCTTTTGCTGCCAGCGTACCAAAGGTAACAATCTGCACCACCTGGTCCTTGCCGTATTTACGCACAACATAGTCTATCACTTCCTGTCTGCGCTCGTAACAGAAATCCACGTCAATATCGGGCATGGATACTCGCTCCGGGTTTAAGAAACGTTCAAAAAGCAGGTTATAGCGCACAGGGTCAATGTTAGTGATGCCTAATGTGTAGGAAACAATACTTCCTGCTGCCGAACCACGGCCCGGTCCCACCATGATATCCTGAGAACGGGCATAATTGATAAAATCCCATACGATCAGGAAGTAATCCACATAGCCCATGGTTTTAATAACACCTAATTCATAATCCAGGCGGCGGCTTAAAGTGCCGTCATCATCTGGGTACCGGGTCTTAAAACCTTCCCTGCATAAGTGGTTTAAATAAGTCCAGGAGTCAAAACCTTCCGGCACCTCATATTTTGGCAGTTTGGTAACACCAAATTCGATCTCCACATTGCAGCGCTCTGCAATCTTGTGGGTATTATCAATGGCTTCCTGGGCATAAGGGAACAGCTTTCGCATCTCTTCTTCGGATTTGCAATAATACTGTCCGCCCTCATAGCGCATGCGGTCCTCATCTGTTACCTTTTTTCCAGTCTGGATGCACAATAAAATATCATGAGCTTTGGCATCTTCCGCGTAGGTATAATGCACATCGTTCGTAGCCACCAGTTCCAAACCTGTCTCCTGAGAAAGGCGCAAAAGTCCCTGATTTACCATTTTCTGCTCCGGTATTCCATGATCCTGAAGTTCCAGATAAAAATGGTCTTTTCCAAAGATCTCAGAATATTTTGAAGCAGATCGTTTTGCCTCTTCATACATACCTCTTGCCAGATATTTCTGCACTTCGCCTGCAAGGCAGGCGCTTAATAAGATAATGCCTTCATGGTACGTTTCTAAAAGGTCTAAGTCAACTCTTGGTTTATAGTAATAACCTTCTACAAAGCCTTTAGAAACAATCTTCATCAGATTTTTGTAGCCTATATTATTTTCCGCCAAAAGAATCAGGTGATAATAGCGGTCATCACCAGCGCCATTTTCCCGGTCAAAGCGAGAGCCGGGAGCTACATAGACCTCACAGCCAAGAATGGGTTTGATCCCCACTTCCCTGGCAGCCCGGTAAAAGTCGATGACGCCGTACATAACACCGTGATCAGTGATTGCCATGCTGTCCATCCCCAGTTCTTTTGCCCTGGCAGTCAGCTCCTTTATCTTAGAAGAGCCATCCAAAAGGCTGTATTCTGTATGGACATGCAGATGCGTAAATGCCATAAACTCTCCTTTGTGAAATAAAAACTATAACTATAATTCAAAAAGAGACCGCCCAATATAGCAGCCTCTTTTACCTTTTTATATCATACTTGATCAAATTTCGTCTTCATAGATCCTGCTTTACTGGTTCTGCAGGTACTTCTCAATCTCAGCAACTGCCTGCTCTTCGTCAGCGCCATCTGCCTCTACGGTAATAGACTCACCCGTTACCAGACCAAGAGTCATCATACCCATAATGCTCTTTGCATTTACACGCTTAGCATCTGCTTCCAGATAGATCTTGCTGTCATACTGACTTGCGACCTGGACCAGCATAGCTGCCGGACGCGCTTCCAGACCTGAAGACAACTCAATTTTGATAGATTTTTTGATCATAATTATCCTCCTCATTCCTGCAAATGGGATTGCTTCCCATCCAGGTACCTTGTTTAAGACCTTTCGCGGATATCCTGTGCCATCAGGCTTAATTTTCTCAGTCTGTGATTGACACCGGATTTTCCTACCGGCGGTTCCAATGCTTCTCCCAGCTCCTTTAAAGTTGCTTCCGGCCGTTCCAGGCGCAGTTTTGCCATTTCCTTTAAATTGTCCGGAAGAGACTCAAGCCCCACTGTATCACAGATATAGCGTATATCTTCCATCTGCTTCACCGCCGCAGAAACTGTTTTGTTGATGTTTGCAGTCTCACAGTTTACCTTCCGGTTTACTGTGTTGCGCATTTCTTTTACGATCCGTATATTCTCCAGTTCCATCAAAGCCACCGGTGCTTCCATGATATTTAGAAGGTCAACAATCTGACTGCCTTCCTTTACGTATACCACGAAATAACGCTTGCGCAGTACAATCCTGGCATCAATATTAAATGACGCCATAAGTCCCTGAAGCTGCTTCGCCTTCCCCATAGACGCGCAGGTGATCTCAAAGTGATAAAACTTCTCCGGATCACTGATAGAGCCCGCTGCAAGAAAAGCTCCCCGGATAAACGCCCGTCTGCAACAGGCATTCTGCACAATTACGTTGTGGACCAAAGACAGGTCCTCTGCGATTTCACCATTTGCATCCAGTAATTTCGCTGCCTGCAAAACACGAAGAGCATCTTCATGCTCCCGCACTGCTACAACATAGGTCATGCTCCGGGCCGGTAACAGGCCCCGACGGATTAAAACATCAGTATTTATATTAAATGTTTTTTTCAATAATGTAAAGTATTTTCTTGCAACTGCCAGATTTTCTGTATGGATGGCAATGGCAAAATGGTCGGATGCGGATATTTTCACCCGGCCGCAAAGGCTTAATATCGCCGCGATCTCCGCGATCTGACAATGCCTGGCAGCGGTAAACTGCCTGGAAAGCTCCTCTTTCACTGTAGAAGAAAATGACATCTTAACCTCGTTATCCTTTGTTTTATGCCTTTTTGTTATCTTTATCAATATCCCTGTGGTCAATGCGGATACCGTATTCCCCGACTGCTTCAAGATGCTCATACAGTGCTCTTGCAATAGTAACGGAACGATGTTTTCCACCGGTGCAGCCTACCGCTATGACCAGCTGGTTCTTTCCTTCATTTATATAATTTGGCAAGAGAAAATCGATCATGTCAAAAAGTTTCTTTAAGAAAACATCAGCAGTTCCACCTTGCATCACATAATCTCTCACCGCCTGTACCTGCCCCGTCAGGGGACGTAAATGTTCATCGTAATAGGGATTTGGAAGAAAACGCACATCAAATACCAGATCCGCATCTTCCGGTATTCCATATTTAAAACCAAAGGATAAAACAGTAACATACATATTTTTATAGCGGGCATCCTGCAAAAAGATCTTTTCCAGTTCTTTTCGCAGTTCTCTGGTAAGAAGCATACTGGTATCAATGATATAATCTGCCTCTTTCTTTAAGAAAGCCAGTTTTTCCCGCTCTTTTTCAATTCCGCGTTCCAGTCTTCCTGCGCCTGCAAGCGGGTGGGTACGTCGGGTCTCTTTATAACGTTTAATAAGGACCACATCATTGGCATCCAGAAAGAGTACCTGTACATCTACATTACTGCTGTGCCAGTTCTCCAAAATCTCATCCAGGTTTCCCAGTTCTTCTCCACTTCGTATATCCAGACCTAAAGCTGCTCTTTCAATACTTGTTCCTTCTGATACAAGCTGTACGAATTTATCCACCAGAGAAATGGGCAGGTTGTCCACACAGTAAAATCCTATGTCTTCTAACACTTTTAAAGCAACTGTCTTTCCTGCCCCACTCATTCCGGTTACGATCACAAGTTTCATTTAAATTCTCCCAGCTTTTTTACTTCCATTTCCAGTTCGATTCCACTTAAGGTTTTGACTTTTTCTCTTACCAGTCTGCAAAGTTCCATTACATCCTCTGCAGTGGCGTCATTGTAATTGATCACAAAACCGCTATGCTTCTCTGAAACCATGGCACCGCCTACTGAGAATCCCTTTAAACCGGCCTCTTCAATCAGCTTAGCAGCAAAATTGCCCTCTGGTCTTTTAAAGGTACTTCCTGCACTCGGATAATCCAAGGGCTGTTTTTCCCTGCGCTTTTGTGATAATTCCCGCATCTGGCTGCTAATGGCCTCTTTGCTTCCCTTAGTCAGTTCAAAAACCGCCTCTAATACAATGTAATTTCTCTTCTGGATGCAACTGGTGCGATAGCCCAGTTCCAATTCCTGTGCAGAAAGTTCTAAGATTTCTCCATCTATTGTCATCACCTTTGCTCTGGATAAAATATTGCAAATCTCTGAGCCATAGGCTCCTGCATTCATCACCAGAGCGCCGCCAATGGTTCCCGGAATACCGGAAGCAAATTCCATTCCTGTAAGAGAGCACTCCATAGCCAGTCTTGCAGTGCGGCTTAACAGTTCTCCCGCACCTGCTCTTATAAGAGTCTTTCCTGCTTTTTCATCCTCTTTTAATACGCCGGAATAGGCCCATCCTTCAGACATGGAAATAACAGCTCCACGGTAGCCATCATCACTGACCAGCAGATTGCTTCCATTTCCCAAGATGGTCCAGGGGATATTTTCCGCCTTTAACAGCTTAAGCACCTCTTTCAGTTCTTCTTCTGATCCAGGACTGATATAAGCAGCTGCCGGTCCTCCAATTCGGAAAGTGGTATGGCGTTTCATAGGTTCCATAAAGCGGAAGTTTCCTCTCTCTGAAGTCATGATCTCCTTTAGCTTCTCTTCCAGCTTTTCACAAAACTCTGACATAGGGGTCTTATTCCTCTCTTACTTGTTTACTTATTCGAAGGGGACATTCCCTTTAAATTGGCCTGTACACGATTGTACAGTTCCTGTGCTGCATTGTAGCCCATTTTCTTCTGGCGGTAATTGACTGCTGCAGACTCTACGATAATGGCAAGGTTACGTCCCGGACGGATGGGAATAGTATGACAAACCACTTTATTGCCTAAAAATTCCGTATACTGGTCTTCCAGACCCAGCCGATCATATTCTTTATCCTTGTTCCAGTCCTCTAACTTGATGACCATATCAATAGACTGTGTATCCTTTACGCTTTCAACACCGTACAATGTCTTTACATCAATAATACCAATACCACGAAGCTCAATAAAGTGTCTTGTGATATCCGGTGCGCTTCCGATCAGTGTATCATCGCTGACCTTGCGTATCTCTACTACGTCATCTGTAACAAGACGGTGTCCGCGCTTGATCAGTTCCAGCGCTGCCTCACTTTTACCAATACCGCTCTCGCCCATGATCAGTACACCTTCACCAAATACGTCAAGGAGTACGCCGTGGATGCTGATGCATGGCGCCAATTTTACATTTAACCAGCGAATCACCTCTGCCATTAAAGAAGAAGTGGTCTTATCGGATACCAGACACGGAACGCCGTAATAATTACAATATTCTAACAGGTCATCATCCGGCTCCTGGCTTCTGCTGAATACCAGACACGGAATCTGGCTGGATGTCAGCTTATCAAACATCCTGCGCTTTACATCACGCTCCATCGTCTTAATATATGCCTGCTCTACATATCCAATGATCTGTACACGCTCTCTGTCAAAATGATCAAAAAATCCGGTCAGCTGCAGTGCCGGACGATTTACATCCGGATGTGTCAGCACGATTTTGTCTGTATCAATCTGCGGTGTAGAATTGCGCAGATGCATTTTCTCGATCAGTTCTGTAATAGTTACTCCATGCATAATGGTTTCCCCCTTATGATCTTGATGTTCTCTCAGAATTTTACTATTTTTTTAAAGCTTTCTGTACTTGGTTTTTCCTAATATTTCCCATTTTCTTCCTATATCCGCCGATTATTTATCCTTATACTATCACATTTTAATGTCATTGTCATGTGTTTTCGTTCCCGGCAGTTTTGGCTCTGTCATCCTCATGGACAGTTTCAGACTTATGAAAGAACAGGTAAACTGCCTCTGCAGCCTTCCGATTCATCTGAGGCACCTGCTCTAAATCTTCAGCGCTGGCATTTCTAACAGCTTCAATATCCTTAAAATAACGCATCAGTGCCTTTCTTCTGGCCGGTCCGATACCCTCAATATCATCTAAAATAGATTTTACCTGGTCTTTGCCCCGCAGACTTCTGTGGTATTCAATGGCAAAACGGTGGGCCTCATCCTGGATACGTGTGATCAGACGGAACCCTTCGCTGTGGCGGTCAATAGGGATTTCTATATTATTATAATATAAACCTCTTGTCCTGTGATTATCATCCTTTACCATACCACACACCGGAATAGAAAGCCCCAGCCGTTCAAGAACTGCCAGTGCAATATTTACCTGGCCTCTGCCGCCATCCATCATGATCAGGTCCGGGAAACGGGTAAAGCTTCCATAAGAAATATCTTTCCCCTTTTCTCGCATTTCTTTGCTTTCCTGTATACCATGAGAAAACCGACGGGTCAGCACCTCTTCCATGGAGGCGTAATCGTTTGGTCCCTGAACCGTGCGGATCTTAAATTTACGATAATCGCTGCGTTTTGGCTTTCCGTCTTCATAAACCACCATGGAACCGACTGACTCCACGCCACTGGTATTAGAAATATCGTAGGCTTCCACCCGCCGGATTCCCTCAATGCCGATCCACTGCCCCACCTGGCTGATGGCACCAATGGTACGCAGTTCTTCTCTTTTTACTTTTTCTCTGTCCTGAGTCAGGATCAGGTCTGCATTTCTGGCTGCCAGCTCCACCAGACGCTCTTTTTCTCCCTTTTTCGGCACTACAATTTTTACCTTCTGACCTTTTTTCTGGGACAGCCACCGGCAGATGATTTCTTCCTCCTCAATGGGATACTGAAGCCACACTTCTCTTGGGACAAACGGGGTTCCGGCATAAAACTGCTTTACAAAACCATCTAATATCTCCTCTTTGCTATCTGCCATTCCCGCCTGGATGTGGAAATGGTCTCTTCCGATCATCTTTCCTTCCCGGATAAAGAACACCTGAACTACCACATCTTCCATATCTCTTGCCATAGCAACAATATCCCGGTCTTCTCTTTCACTGCTGGTGATCTTCTGCTTCTGAGCCACCTGTTTTATACTATTTAACAGTTCTCGGTACTCAATGGCCTTTTCAAATTCCATTTTTTCAGATGCATCATACATTTTATCTTCCAGAGATTTTAACAATGGCTCATAATGGCCTCCCAAAAAGTCCATAGCCCCTTTAAAGGACTCCTGGTACTCTTCTTTTGAAATATAGCCCTGACAGGGGGCGTCGCACTGGTGGATATGATAATTCAAGCAAGGGCGTTCTTTTCCTGTATCCTTCGGTAAACTGCGGTTGCAGGTGCGGATGCGGTACAGCTTGTGGATCAGTTCCAGACTGTCTTTTACAGCTCCTGCGCTGGTATATGGGCCAAAATAGCGGCTCCTGCCGTCCTTTTTCATATCTCTTGAAAATAATAATCTTGGAAAATCTTCCCCGACAGTGGCCTTGATATAAGGATAGGTTTTATCATCCTTTAACATAGTATTATACCTGGGTCTGTGCTCTTTGATCAGATTGCACTCTAAGACCAGAGCCTCTAACTCTGAGTCTGTCAGGATATATTCAAACCATGCAATGTGGGATACCATCTGCTGGATCTTGGCTGTTTTATTACGGCTACTCTGAAAATACTGGCGTACACGATTCTTTAAGCTGACAGCCTTTCCTACATAGATAATTTCATCCCTGTGGTTGTGCATCAGGTACACACCAGGACTTGCAGGCAGTTTTTTTAATTCCTCTTCCAGATCAAAAAACATTTTCTTACCTCAATCTTCCTCCGTCGTAGCGGCGCAGCAGCTGTATATGACGGCGCAGGTCTTGAATCTGCTCTATTTTTGTCTTTCCTGTCTCCGGCTGCAGATCTAGGGATAGGAAAATGCAGTCCAGTTCTTTCTGGGTCACATGTCCTTCCATTTTTTTTAAAACAGCCAACTGTTCTTCCGGTCGGTCAGCGTCTAAAAAGCGCTCCAGCCATTCATGCCCCATAGGTTCTTCCGGCTCTGGCTGACCATATCTTGTATTTGCTGCTATGTATCCATGATCTACACTGTTTCCACCGTTTTTCCAGTTTGCGCTGTTTTCTTCAGCCGATCCATTCCAACTTTTTCCCGATTCGTTCATCTGTCCCGGAAATACTTGCTCAAAGCGGTATTCCTGGGACGCGTCAGGATATTTTTCCCGGTCTACCGGGCTTACAAACATTTCCAGTGGCCTTACATACATCCGGTAATCTCCATAAAGGGCCTGATAGACCACCATTTTCTCTCCTGTTTCTGAATGAGTAGCCACAGCAATGACCTGATATAATTTATTTTTAAAATGCCTGTAAAAATTTCCGGGCTGCGGGATCCTGTTCATCGTTATACTCCTTATATCCGTACTCAGCTTGTGAAAAACAAATGTCTGCTGACGCAGCCGCTTGTTTTTCCAACGCTCATTATATTCTACATAGTATATCACATGTTCTATAGAATGTAAAAGGCCGTAGCATTTCTGCCGCGGCCAGTTCTAACCTATTGATTTTTATAACATAAACTTCTATTTGCCTGTCAACGCAGATAAACCTCATCCTACGCCTCAGCCAGATGCTTCTTTAAAGTCTCTCTTACAGCACCCTTTCCGGCGATCAGTTCTGTGAAAATGCTTTCTACATATTCACCAAGACCTGCCTCATATAAGTCTACGCCGAAGATCTTTGCATTGCTTAAAATCGGAGCTAATACTGCGTGTACATCACAGGGTTCTCCTACCTTTACACCTGCCAGTTTGCCAGCCAGTTCCTCATACATTGGATCCGGGCTTACTGTAAAAGCGTTCAGCTCGTCATCTACGCCTAACAGGTAACGGCACCAGCCAGCCTGTACCATCGGAATGAATTTTAAGGATTTAACATCCAGTTCAAGACTTTCCATGTATTCCTTAATAGTCTCACCAAAGCGGATGGACAGCTTCTGGGAAGTATCGCAGGCAATTCTCTGTGGGGTGTCAGGCATAAATGGATTTGGTACACGGATCTGAAGTACTTCATCAATAAATTTCTTTGGAGAAAGGATACCAGGATCGGTAACAACAGGAAGTCCCTCTTTGTATCCAATGATCTCAACCAGTTTTACCAGATCGGCATCTTTCATTTCATCACTGATCTTGGTGTAGCCTAACAGACAGCCGTACACAGCCAGTGCAGTGTGCAGAGGATTTAAGCAGGTGCACACCTTCATACGTTCTACCTTTTCTACCGTCTCTCTGGATGTGAACATAACTCCTGCATTCTCTAATGCCGGACGGCCGTTTGGAAATGCATCTTCAATTACAAGGTACTGAGCTTCTTCTGCATTTACAAAAGGTGCTACATAGGTATTCTTGCTGGTAACGATGCTCTCTGTATCAGTAAATCCGCAGTCTTCCAGCATTTTCTTTACACTTGCATCTGGACGTGGGGTAATCTTGTCGATCATGCTCCATGGGAAGGAAACCTTTGCCGGGTTCTCAATGTAGCCTAAGAAGCCTTTTTCAGCCTTTCCATTCTCTGTCCATGCCTTTGCGTAAGCATCTACTGCTGCAAAAAGCTTATCTCCGTTGTGGGAGCAGTTATCCATACTTACCAGAGCCAACGGTGCTGCTCCCTGGGTATATCTCCAGTAGCATAATGCTGCCAGCTTACCAATGTAGCTGTCTGCATTTTCAGGACCTGCCTCAAAGTCAGCCTTTACATCAGCGCGAAATGCACCGTCAGGAGATGTGATGCTGTAGCCCTTTTCAGTAATGGTAAAGCTTACCATCTGAAGGGTATCGCTTGCGAAGATTTCTTTTAAACGTCCCCAGTCCTCTTCATCATGACGGTCAACAGCCAACGACTCTGCAAGGCTTCCTATCACGGTCTTTTCAATGGTTCCGTTTGCCTTTAAGGTAACTAAAAGGCTTAAGTCATCCTGTGGGCGGTATGCCTTTTTGATGATCTCATAGTCATAACCTTCTGCTACGATAATACCTGTCTTTTCAATTCCTTCATTTAACAGTTTCTGCTGTAATGCAGCCGGGAATGCGCGGAAAATGTTTCCTGCTCCAAAATGGATCCACTGTGGAGTCTTCTTTGTTGCCGCCTTCATAGCCTGACGGTCAAACTGTGGAAGTTTGATCTCAGCCTTCTCCCACTGCTCTTTGTTATTCAGTTCACTGTCTAATAAACGCATAATAATCTCCTCCTGTTTTGATCTTATACACTAATATATTACTATCTGGAATCCATTCTATCAGATTTCACTTCTGAAATCTATATAAGATTTTGTTAATATCATTGCAAAAATTGCGTTACCATATAGGCGTAACATGGAAATAATTCTCAATCCGGCTATAGTATTGCCCATTTTCCTGTGTTATACTGAAATGGCAGTGTTTTCCGGTTTCAGGTATCGAACCTGTTTTTTCTGCCGGAAGACCAGAAGGAGGAAAAAATGCAAAAAGTGCAGAAAATAGGAAGAAATGATCCCTGCTGGTGCGGCAGTGGTCACAAATATAAAGATTGCCATCTTGATTTTGACACAAAACTATCCGAATACCGCCGTAAAGGCACAAAAGTCCCCACCCATGACATGATCAAAAATCCAAAGCAGATTGAAGCCATCCGGGAAAGTGCAAAGATCAATGTAGCAGTCTTAGACTACGTGGCAGAGCACATATGTGCCGGTATCTCTACCGAACAGATCGACCTTTGGGTCTATGAACAGACTACCCATAGAGGTGGTATTCCGGCTCCATTAAACTATGAAGGTTTTCCAAAGAGTGTATGTACTTCTGTCAATGATCAGGTATGCCACGGCATTCCTTCGGCAGACGCGATCTTGAAGGACGGAGACATTATCAATGTAGATGTTTCTACTATTTATAATGGATATTTCTCTGATTCTTCCAGGATGTTCTGTATAGGTGAGGTTTCTCCAGAAAAGAAGCGTCTGGTAGAAGTAACAAAACAGGCAATTGAAGAAGGTTTAAAACAGGTACGGCCATGGGGGCACTTAGGTGATATGGGCCAGGCGATCCACGATTACGCTGCTGCAAACGGTTATACCGTTGTTCGGGAGATCGGTGGTCACGGCGTAGGGCTGGAATTCCACGAAGATCCCTGGGTAAGTTTTGTTTCCAAAAAGGGAACTGAGATGCTTATGGTCCCGGGTATGATCTTTACGATTGAACCTATGATCAATATGGGAAAAGCAGATATTTTTGTTGATGCAGAAAATGACTGGACTGTATACACAGATGACGGTATGCCGTCCGCCCAGTGGGAGATCCAGGTTCTGATCACTGAAGACGGATATGAGATTCTATCCTGGTAGTTTTATCAGATCCCTGTACATCGTTTCACAAATAACCAGTCTTATCACGCAGGATGCAAATTGGTTACTTTGTAAACGATGTATCAGGGAGTTTCTGTTTTTCTGCTTATCTCCAGCCACCTGGCAGATAGTTTTTAGTATTTTCGATCATGTCATGCACCAGACTGCGCACCTGTGTTTTTGACGGTTGTTTTCCTTTTACAACAGGATCATGCAAAAATGCCTGTACCACCAATTCTTCATTACAGCTAAGCGCCGCTTCTAATGTTCTTTCGTGATTTTCAATATGAGGCATCAACAGCGCTTTCACCTTTTCAGGCACTGCTCCGGCGGCTACCGGGTGGATGCTGTTTCGGTCAAACAGGGCATTGGTTTCTACCAGCGCATTGACCGGGAGATTCGGTATCTGACCGGCTGTATTGGGGATATTTACATTGCTGACTACACGCCCCAGTCCGCATAGTGCTTTGATCAACAGGATTCCCTCTTCTCCTGTAGGGGTCAGTTCAATCTCTTCTTCTGCTGCTGCCAGTCTGTGACTGCGATCTAAGCGTTTCTTCAGATCTTCCTTTCTCCAGTCTACCGTCGTCAGTCCAAATTTCCAGGAAGCAACTGTTTGAGGATCCTTCAGATATTCATTTCCTGGCATAAATTCTGCCAGATGTCTGTCGCCTGCTGCTGCGATCAGACCATATCTGCAAAAAAGATCCATTTTTACACGATTCGCACATTTAAAAGAAGAATTCATCCAATTTTCACCTTCCAGCTGAAAACCTTCTTCATAATGATGCTTGATGTAGTTTTGGTATACAGGGAACAAGTTTATCCCCTTATAATTTGCTTCTGTAAACCAGGTAAAATGGTTAATACCCACTACATTTACATGCACATCATGCCAATCCTCTATTTTTTCTCCTGTTTCTTCTTCACAAATCCCTTTTAAAACCTTCTGAGTACCAAATACTTCATGACAGCAGCCAAATGCTTTTATCTGTGGAAATACATGGTACAAAGTTTTCACACATAAAGACATGGGGTTGGTATAATTGATCACCCAGCAATCAGGGGCATACATTTTAATTGCCTCTGCAATCTCTACAAACATAGGAATGGTACGCAATCCTCTTATAATCCCGCCCGGTCCGGCTGTATCCCCTACTGACTGATAAATCCCAAGACGTTCCGGAAGATGTACATCCGATGCCATTTCATCAAAAGTTCCAGGCAAAATAGAGATTACTGCAAAGTCGCAGCCCGTGAGAACTTCCTGTAAACTATCCTTTACTTCAAATTTCCAATCTCCCTTTGCCTCCGGACGGCTCATCAGATGATTACCGATGATTTCATTGTTCTTTGCTGCTTTTTTATCAATATCGTATAATCGAATTGTTCCGCTAATCTGATCCTCCAGCGCCAGATCCGTCATAAAGGTCCATGCCCAGCCTCTGGAACCTCCTCCAATATATGCGACCTGAATATCAGAAACTTTTCCTTTATCGTACTTCATATGTGCGCCTCCTGTTATAATATATTTCTTTTTCTATGCATTATTTGATGATACCAGGGTCAAAATACCTTTTACCCCAACATCATTATTTTAAAATAATATACGGGTAATTTCTAATAAAATCAGATTTGATTTTGCCATTTTTATCTTATCGGCTACACGCAAGCCAAAACTTTTGCTATAATAAAGAAAAAACAAAGAAAAACTCTTGCACCGTAACGAAAAGGAGATCTTGCAATTATGAGACAGGACACACTCTATCTTTCTGTCAACGAAATACCCAACCCATGTGAAATTTTATTTAAAGGAGAACTACCTGGCATTTTCTCTGAGGAGGCCGTTCGCAGCCACAGTTTTTCCATGGTTACACGCCATTTTCACAAAAGCCTTGAATTGTATTTTCTCATAGAGGGAGAACGTTATTATTTCATAGAACAGGATACCTTCCATTTAAGAGAACACATGGCCATTCTGGTAGACCGGGACCAGATTCACAAAACATGTCCTGCCGGTACAGGAAAAAAGCATCACCGTTTTCTTATGCAATTAGAGGGCTCCGCATTGGATGAGGTTCTTCGCTTATGCGGTTCTATCAGTCTGGAGGAATTCGGGACTGCCTACCGGGGCATCACCGCTTTTTCCGAGAACCAATGGAGCCAGATCCTGAAACTTCTAACACAGATCAAAGAACAATTTTCACTTATATCATCCCGAAACAATACCGATGAATGCCATTTTGCAAATGCCGTCAGAGGTTTGATTCTCCTATATACAGCCCAGCTTCTACTTTTACTGATCCAGATCAGAAAAAGCAACGAAGAATCCGACTGGAAAGAAGGTCTGCAAAGCAATCTGGTTCGCACCGGCATGTATCAACAAGTCCATGATATTGCTATTTATCTTCAAAATCACTATAAAGAGAAAACCAGTTTAGATCGGATCGCTGCTCATTTTTTTATCAGTCGTTCTTATCTCACACGGATTTTTCACAAAGTCACCGGTTTTACCATTGCAGAATATCAGAATATTTGCCGCATAAAAAAAGCTCAGTCTCTTTTGAAAGAAACTGAGCTCTCTATGACGGATATTGCCCTTGAGTCCGGTTTTGTAAATCTGCCCTATTTTGAGCGTATCTTTCGCAAAACCACATCTCTTACACCTCTACAATATCGACGTCAGATACGGTCATATTTATAACCTGACATTTCGTATACCTGGATTTTTCCATTGCACTGACCTGTCAGTGCCGCCTTTTTTCCTCTGCCGTATACGCGGGTGGTAAATACCTGACTTCCTTTATTTATAAACAGCTCCAAAGAAGATGTGTCTGCAAACAGAGTAAGATCTGTCAGTTTATCTGCCGATGCCATGCGGATTCTCCTGCCGCTTCCGCAATTTCCCATATCCAGTGTCAAAATCTGATCCATGTATGTCAGTTTTACCTCATCGCTGATATAAAACTCCATGTTTTCGCAATTTTCAAAACTGATCTGTACTTTGACGCATTCCGGCAATTCCTGATCCTGAAATTCTTCTTTAGAAAATACCCGACCGTTGCAGCAAAGTTTTTCTAATTCCTGCAGTGGTTCCTGATACAGCTTTCCATCCCTTACATGAAGCTGTCTCGGTATGGTCAGCGCATGCTGCCAGCCTTTTTCTGTCGTAGGATTCGTATAATCGGCATCTGGTATACCCATCCAGCCGATAAAGATCCGTCTTCCCTGCTGATCTTTAAAGGTCTGTGGAGCATAAAGATCAAAGCCTCTGTCCACCATCTGAATCTTATCTGTAGATCTTAATGCCCAGGTTCCCGGTTTAAAATCATAATCCAACGGGATAAAGACACACTGATGCACATTCCAGTAATCATATCCCTTCTTTTCTACTCCCTGAGGACAGCAGATCAGGCACAACTGACCGTCCAGTTCAAAAAGATCCGGGCATTCCCACATATAACCAAATGCAGTTTCCGTAGTGATCCGTCCGTGATAATCCCAATTTGTAAGATTATCCGAGCGATATACCAGCACAAGACCTTTATTTTCTTTATCCCTGGCTCCCAGAACCATATAGTAACCATCTTCCCTTTGGATAATCTTTGGATCTCTTACATGAGCACTGATATCTGCCGGATAGTCACAGTTGGTCATCAAGCGTTTCTTTTCGGAAAAATGCATACCGTCTTCGCTGGTAACACACATGGTATTGCTGACTCTTCCGCTGTTAATATAATCATAATCCGGTCGGTCAAACAACTTTACATTTCCTGTATAGAAGAAATTGATCTTCCCTTCCTCACAGAAGGCCGAACCGGAATATACGCCGTGAGCATCTTCATCGCTGTCCGGAAATAGTACCGGCTCACACTGGTCATAGGTGACGAAATCTTTTGTTTTATAATGTCCCCACAGTTTTAACTCTCCTGTAGGCTCAAAGGGGGTATACTGGTAATAAATATGGTATTCTCCCTGAAACTGGCAGAGACCGTTAGGATCGTTCATCCAGCCAGTTTCAGGCATCAGATGAAATTTCAGCCTGTCCGGATCTGCTGCTACCTGCTTTCTGTATGCTTCATTTTCCTCATACCATCTTTCGTAGTCTTTTTGGAATACTTTTTCGTATTTTTTCAAAAGATTGCCTCCTGATGTGTCAACCGCATACTTTCTACATTGACACTTTCCACATTAACGCATTCTGTCACTGCCTTACTTTCTTGTTACTTTTACTGCCACTGTATTCTCATCTGCATTTTCACCGGAAAGAGGAGTAATATCT
>CAVFER010000023.1:0-38975 GCA_963621525.1 bacterium
CCACGATCAAAATGACCATGGCTGCAAAAATTCCGATTTTTCTTTTTATGGAGATTGTCATCCATAACTTTCTCAGGGAAAAACGCATGATAACCCCCTATAGTAACTCTTATATATGTACTTACATATATTTTTATTTTTTCTTACTGCGTCCCCGCTTTTTAGCTGCTCTTAGAGCGGCTTTCTTGGAAGCCGGTGTGGATTTTTCCGTCAGCTTCGCAGGTTCCGTTTTAGTGGTTTCAAGCCTCTTTGGTTCTTCTTTCTTGGTTTCCAGCTTGCGAGTCTCGATTTTTGCTGTCGCCAGTTTCTTCGGTTCTTCCTTCTTGGTTTCCAGCTTGCGAATCTCAGTTTTTGCTGTATCCAGTTTCTTTGGCTCTTCTTTTTTCGCAGCAGTCAGCTTCTTCGGTTCTTCTTTCTTTGTGATCAGCCGCTTCGGGCTTTCCTTCTTCTTCTCCGGTGTGCAGGAGAATACCATAAAGCTCATTGGCGGGATGTGAATCTCAATGGAGTTTTCTCTTTCATCCCATTCCATCTTCTTGGATGCTTTTGCCCGGCTGTTGGTACGGCCTTCTCCACCGAATTCTTTAGCATCACTGTTGAAGATTTCTTTATATTTGCCTGCAAATGGCACGCCAAGGCGGAATTTTTCATGATCCATGTTATCAAAGTTGCACACACAAAGCAAAGTTTCCTCTTTGCCTCTGCGCACAAACATGATCATGCTTTCCTCATGGTAGCTGCAATTGATCCACTCAAATCCCTCTGTATCAAAATCCTGCTCATACAGCGCCGGATGCACCAGATACAGTTTATTTAATTCACGAACATAGGTCTGCATGTTCTTATGCAGCGGATATTTTAACAGATCCCATTCCAGAGACGCATTTTCATTCCACTCATCAATCTGGCCATAGTCTTGCCCCATAAATAACAGCTTCTTGCCCGGATGGGACATCATAAAGCCGTATGCAGCCCGCAGATTTTCTGCTTTTGCCTCTAAAGTCTCTCCCGGCATCTTTCCCATCATAGAGCCTTTTCCGTGAACCACTTCATCATGGGAGAATACCAGAACAAAGTTCTCGCTGTAGGCATAAAGCATGGAGAAAGTCAGCTCGCCATAATTATTTTTACGGAAATACGGATCACAGCGCATATAGTTGGTGAAATCATTCATCCACCCCATATTCCACTTATAATCAAAGCCAAGTCCTCCATCCTTCGGATCACCTGTGATCATCGGCCATGCGGTAGACTCCTCTGCGATCAGGACTGCTCCGTTCTTTCTTCCCTTGAATACAGTATTTAAGTGCTTTAAAAACTCTACTGCTTCCAGATTTTCATTTCCGCCGTAGATATTTGCCACCCATTCACCGTCATTTTTGCCGTAATCCAGATACAGCATAGAAGCCACTGCGTCCATACGGATGCCGTCTGCATGGTATTTCTCTGCCCAGAACAGTGCATTGGCAATAAGGAAATTAGATACACCCGGCCGGCCATAATTATAGATCAGTGTACCCCAATGTGGATGAGAGCCTTTTCTCGGGTCTGCATGCTCATAAACGCAGGTTCCGTCAAAGCAGGCCATTCCAAAGGCATCTCTCGGGAAGTGGGCCGGTACCCAGTCCAGGATCACGCCGATTCCCTGCTCATGCATATAGTCCATGAAATACATGAAATCATCCGGCGTGCCATAACGGCTGGTAGGGGCATAATAACCAGTTACCTGATATCCCCAGGAAGCATCTAGCGGATGCTCCATGATCGGCAGCAGTTCCACATGGGTATAGCCCATATTTTTTACATATTCAGCCAGTTTTACAGCCAGTTCTCTGTAGTTATAGAACTCAGAACCAATGATATCTTCCCCGTTTTCGTCCTTTGCGATCTCCTTTCGCATCCAGGAACCTAAATGGACTTCGTAAATATTGAAAGGCTTATCCTTTGTATCAGAAGCAGCCCGCTTGTCCATCCATTTTTTATCTTTCCACTGATAAGTGTTGATATCCCATACAACGGATGCATTATTGGGACGAAGCTCTGCATAATTTCCATATGGGTCTGCCTTCATCATAGGCAGTCCGGCTCTTGTCTTGATCTCATATTTATAAAGACATCCCGGTTTCAGACCCGGAATAAACAGCTCAAATACGCTGGCATCTCCTTCGCCTACTTTGCGCATCTGGTGGCGTCTGCCATCCCATAAGTTAAAATCTCCTACAACGCTGACACGCATGGCACAAGGAGCCCAGACTGCAAAATAAACGCCTTCTACTCCGTCAATGGTCATTGGATGCGCGCCCATTTTCTCATAAATGTTATAGTAGATGCCTGCTCCGAATTTCTTTAATTCATCTTCTGTAAACTGTGGTTCAAAGGAATACGAATCACGGATCTCTTCTTCGGTTCCATTGTCATAAGTGACAAGCAAGATATAGTCTGTCACTGACTTTCTTGGGATCAGTACAGCATAAAAACCTGCTTCGTCAGCCAGTTCCATCGGATATTTTTTTCCATTTCCTGTAAGTTTTACAGTAATGGCTGTTGCCGTAGGTATAAATGCCTGTATCAACAGGCCTTCTTCTGTTACGTGTGGCCCTAATATTCTGTGGGGATCAGCTGACTCGGAATAAGTCAATTCCTCGATTCCCGCCCAATCCATAAGATCATATAATTTCTGTTCCATCTGCGTTCCCCCTTTTAACGAAATCCGCCTTTATCTGATCAGGCTTATAACTGTTTCGCCCGTTCTGAAATATTCTGTCTGAAATTGATCACATCATGCTCATATTCTTCATTCATAAGCGGAGAGGAGATCATAAAATCTGCGCTTGCCTTGTTGTTTGCAATAGGAATATCGTAAACCTGAGCAATACGCAGCAATGCTTTTACGTCTGGGTCATGAGGCTGTGCTGTCAACGGGTCGGAGAAGAAGATCACCAAGTCGATCTGTCCTTCTACGATCTTGGCGCCGATCTGCTGGTCGCCTCCCAACGGGCCACTGTTGTATCCCTTTACCGGCAGCCCCGTATAATCGGTAATCATCCTTGCTGTGGTTCCGGTTCCGCATAAGAAATGTCTCTCCAGAATAGATTTATGTGTCTTGCACCATTCCATTAATTCATGCTTCTTCTGATCATGGGCGATCAGGGCGATATTCTTCTGTTTTTTGATCGTCATTGGGATAAATTCCATTGTATGCATACCTCCTTTTGTTGCCTGTCTCTTGTGTTGCTGTCCTAAATGTATACAATTGCTCATTTATGATGATGCCGCTGTCAGGCGGCACATATGCGATTTGCTAAACTACCGTGTTGGTGAGAGTTCCAATTCCTTCAATCGTACATTCTACCACATCTCCCACTTTCAGAAACTTTGGCGGTACAAAGCCCATTCCTGCGCCAGCCGGTGTACCTGTGGCAATGATTGTACCAGGTTTTAATGTCATGCCCTTTGAAAGCTCGCTGACAATGTGGTCAATGCCAAAGATCAGCAGTTCGGTATTACTGTCCTGTCTTAATTCCCCGTTGACACGGGATTGGATAGAAAGCTTTGGCGGATATGGGATATCTTCTACCGTGGTGATACATGGTCCCATTGGAAAAAATCCGTCCAGACTCTTTCCAAAATACCACTGCTTATGCTGGGTCTGAAGAGTTCTGGCACTGACATCATTGATAATGGTATAACCGAAAATGTAATTTTTTACTTCCTCTTCCGGTACATTTTTTGCTTCTTTTCCAATGATAACGGCCAGTTCTGCCTCATAGTCCAGATCTGCCACAATGTCAGAATGGCTTTCAATGCCTCCACCGTTTGCCACTGCCTCGTTTACACGCTTGGAGAAGTAAACGGCATAAGGGCGTTCGCCTCCAAATGCCTCTTTTTTGTAACGGGCAGACTCCTCTGCGTGAGCCATGTAATTGATACCCAGACAGATCACATCCTGCTTTGGATTCGGGATCGGCGCCAGAAATCTTACTTCTTCAATCGGTGCCGCTCCTTTAATCTTATAAGGGTCCTGACCAGACACATAATCAAGCAGCTGTTTTTCTGACTCACTGATCCCCTCGATCAGTTCCTGCATGCTTTTATAATCCATATCCAGTGAGCGAAGAGGATAGATCCATTTTCCGTCCTTGCTGATCACGCCCAGACCGCCTTTATGTTCCACTTCATATGTAACAAGCCTCATAACAGCCTCCTTAACCTTTTCATTTAGCAATTTCTTACTGCTTACTTTATCACATTTTTCCGAATTTTTCTACCTTGCCGCAAATGTTTTACATAATCTTAGAAAATTCAGCCAACAATTCAGACATCATCTGGCATTCTGGTTCTCTTTGGGATTTTTATTTTTCTTTTCCGGACATCTAACCCCGGCAAATACCTGAATGGATCTGGCCAGAACAAAGGCTTCTTTCTGATTTCCCAGAAGCTTTTCCTTACCTTCCGGCAAAAAGCCATTTAACTCCTCATTTGCTGTGTCAAATACCTGATGCCAGCTATAGCCTGCAGGCAGATGCGGAAGAGCAAATGTATGTGGTTCCCAGTGCATATTGTAGGCGGTGTAGAAATATGGTTCCTCACTGCCATCTGCATTTTCACCATAGGAAGCACAGTAGAATACGCCTAACTGACGGCTGTAACGCTCAAAGTCCGGGCACCAGGCCTTTTCCCCATGAAAAGATACATCCGGAAGCCCTACTGATCTGTGATCCATTAAAGTAGGCTCTGTACTGCGATGGAACAGGCTGTGTTTTTTGCGGAATGCGATCACGTTCTTTGTAAACTCATAAAGTCCCTTATGGAAGTCTAACAAATTCCAGTTTAGCCAGGAAATATCATTATCCTGACAGTAAGCATTGTTATTTCCCTTCTGGGTACGGCCAAATTCATCACCTGCCATAAGCAAGGGAGTTCCCTGGCTTAAGAAAAGCATAGTGAGGGCATTTTTAATCTGACGTTTTCGCAAATTCACAATCTTTTTCTTTCGCACCGGACCTTCTGCGCCGCAGTTCCAGGACTGGTTGTAGTCAGTACCGTCATGGTTTTCCTCGCCATTATTCTCGTTGTGCTTGTGATCGTAGGAAACCATGTCCATTAAAGTAAATCCATTGGTGTTTGCCATGTAATTGATAGACGCTACCGCATCCGGATTGTCCTTTACATGAAGAGCCACCTGATTTAACATGCCTTCATCGCCTTTTAGGAAGCTTCGCATATCCAGCATAAAGCCGGTCTCATAGGCAGACAGGCGGCGGTTCGGACCTTTCTTCTCTTCCACGAATTTATTGTTCCTGTCCGTTCCCGTTACCTCTTTCACTTCATCCCAATTCTTCGCCCAAAGTTTCAGGTCAGACAGATACGGGTCTTTTACAATGGTTTCCAAAGGAGCATAACCTACTAAATGGATACCATCTACATGATACTCTGCCGCCCAGAAACGCAGCACATCTACTACATAGGAAGGGGACTGTGTCCCGTCAAAATATAATTCAATGACCAGTTCCAACCCAGCTTTATGTAACGCCTTTACCAGCGTCTTGAACTCTTTTACCGGGTCCTTTTTCTGCCCCGACGCTGCACCTGCATAGGCTGCTTTGGGTGCAAAACTGTGACCGCAGCTGTATCCCCAGTAATTTACCTTTCCCGGAGCATCTTCCATGATCTCCTCAAATTCTACAGGCGGCATCATTTCTATGGTGGTAATTCCCAGCTCTTTCATATAAGGAATCTTGTCAGCAATGGCACCAAAAGTTCCCCTCTTCCAGCTCTCCCCTTTAAAGGAAGCATGTTTGGAAAAGCCTCTTGGATGTATCTTGTATACAATACACTCATTAGCCGGAATCTTCGGCCGCTTGTCCTCTTCCCAGTTAAAGACCTCTTTTACTACATCAAAAGGAGTATGCAACGCCTGACCTGCTTCCTTTTCATCTCCCCATTTCTCTCGTCCTGTAAAACAGGTTCCAAAGGGATCAGTGATCTCTTTTTCATCTTCCTCAAAGGCATATTCCAGACCGGTAAAATCCCCTTTTACCGTCATGAAATGCACATCCCCCATGCGGGCATTTTCCGGAAACGGAAGTCTGGCTGTCTGTTTTCTGCTGCCTTTTTCAAAAAGCAGCAATGCCGGATTTTTCTGAGAAACAAATGCTACATCAAATCCCCCCAGGGTCTTTGTCACTCCAAGCGGATAGATTTTTTCTTCATTTGTCTCTATGATATACTCTCTTTTCATATATTGCCGCCTTTCAGTTTCCTTCTATCAGTTACACTGCCAAATTATTCTTTCCTTCCTGTGCATCATCGCAAAGAAAGTGCCTATGAAAGCTCATCCTACTTCTGGCTCTCAATCTGCTCCACCAAGTCGGTAAGATACATCCACCGATCCATTTTTTCCTCCAACTGCGCCTCTTTTTCTGTTTTTTCCTTCATCAGTTCATTCAGACGGGTATAATTGCTGGCAGATTTTTCGATCTCTGTTTCCAGAGCTGCGATAGCCTCTTCCAGACCTGCAATATCCCCTTCAATGGTCTCCCATTCTCTCTGCTCTTTGTAGCTTAAACGAAGTTTTTTCTGGACACCGGAAGTCTCTTTCCAGTTGTTTTTATTCACTGCCTTTGCATTTGCAGCACTTTCTTCGTCTGCATCCTTATCAGATGCTTTGCCCGAGCCGGTGTTTCCGGTCCCGTTCCCGCTGATCTGTGGATGACGCTCATTCCATGCACGCTGATAATCAGTAAAGCCGCCTTCATACTGCTGCACTACCCCATTTCCCTCAAAAGCGAAAATACGGTTTACCACACGGTCCAGGAAATACCGATCGTGAGATACAGTGATCACAATACCAGGGAATGTATCCAGATAATCTTCCAGCAAGATCAGAGTCTGAATATCCAGATCATTCGTAGGCTCGTCCAGGATCAGGACATTTGGTGCTTCCATCAGGATGCGCAAAAGATACAGACGGCGCTTTTCACCGCCGGACAGCTTTCCAATCGTTGTATACTGCATACTGGACGGGAACAGAAAACGCTCTAACATCTGACTGGCACTGATGCTGCCGTCTTTTATTTTTACATACTCGGCTGCATTGCGGATATAGTCGATCACCTTCAGACTTTCATCCATAGCCTCATTTTCCTGGGAGAAATACCCCTGCTTTACAGTCTGTCCGATCTCCACTGTTCCGGAATCCGGCTCTACCCAGCCGGCAATGATCTTCATCAAAGTAGATTTTCCGCTGCCGTTCTGTCCGATGATACCTACACGGTCATTTTTCAGGAATATATAGGTAAAATCCTTCATCAGCACCTTATCCCCGTATGATTTGCAAATATCCTTCAGTTCTACGGTAGTACGTCCCAGACGGCTTCCAATAGACTCTAACTGTACGTTTCTGTCATACTCCGGTCCTTCCCGGTCACGAAGCTGTTCATATCTCTGGATATGGGCTTTCTGCTTGGTAGAACGGGCTCTTGCCCCACGCTGCATCCAGGCGATCTCTGTGCGCAGGATAGACTGGCGCTTGCGTTCTGCTGCCTCTGCCATGCTTAGACGCTCTGCTTTTAATTCCAGATATTTTTCATAACCGCCCTGATAGCTGTACAGTTTTCCCTTGTCCAGCTCCACAATACGGTTGGTAACACTGTCCAGGAAATAGCGGTCATGAGTGATCATCAAAAGAGCGCCCTTAAAGGACTTTAAATAGCCTTCCAGCCAGTCAGCCATCTGACTATCTAAGTGGTTGGTGGGCTCGTCCAGTATTAACAGGTCCGCCGTACTTAAAAGAACGCTTGCAAGAGCCACACGTTTTCTCTGACCGCCGGAAAGAGTCTCCACTTTCGCATCAAAATCTTCGATCTCCAGACGGTTTAATATGGATTTGGCAGAAGCCTTTAGCTCCTCTGCCGAGCTGAAATGAGGTTCATTTTGATTGTCCCTTACAATACTCTCAAGAATGGTATCTCCGGGAGTAAATTCCGGGATCTGCGGCAGATAGCGGATATACAGGCTCCGGCCCTTCACAACGCTACCTTCGTCCGGCTCCTCTAAACCTGCTGCGATCCGCAGCAAGGTAGATTTTCCCGTTCCGTTAATGCCGATAAGACCTACCTTTTCTCCCTCGTTAATAGAAAATGCAGTGTCATTAAACAACAGACGTTCTGTATAGGATTTTGTTAAATGTTCGATGGTTAGTAAATTCATGTAATGATTATTCCTTTATTCATTCCTTCATCATTGCTTTCCTGTCCGGTATGTCTGCCCGAACAGGACATTTGCAGTTTTGTCTCTGAAAAAAGTATAGCACAAAGAAAAAACAGCGGCTACCTCCTGATCACTAATTCTACCGGACAATGATCCGAACCAAATACTTCTGTGTGGATCTTTGCGCTTTCCAGATCCTCTTTTAAACTTTCACTGACACAAAAATAATCAATACGCCAGCCTGCATTCTTCTCTCTTGCTTTAAAACGGTAGGACCACCAGGAGTAAATGCCTTCTGTATCCGGATAAAAATAACGCCAGGTATCAATAAAACCGGCATTTAAAAGGTCAGTGAACTTGCCTCTTTCTTCGTCTGTGAAACCGGCATTTTTCCGGTTGGTCTTTGGATTTTTCAGGTCAATCTCTTTGTGTGCCACGTTTAAGTCACCGCAAAAGATCACCGGCTTTTTCTCTTCTAATGCCTTAAGATATACTAAAAATGCATCTTCCCAGGTCATACGGTAATCCAGTCTGGCAAGACCGTCTTTGGAATTTGGAGTATAGCAGGTAACAATGTAATACTCTGGGAATTCAGCTGTGATCACTCTGCCTTCGTGGTCATGTTCCTCAACGCCAAGACCATAGGAAACAGAAATAGGTTCTTCTTTTGTAAACATGGCGGTACCGGAATAGCCTTTTTTCTCAGCATAGTTCCAGTACTGATGATAGCCCGGCAGATCCAGATCAATCTGGCCTTCCTGCAGCTTGCTTTCCTGTATACAGAATACATCTGCATCCACCTCATTAAAAAAGTCCATAAAACCTTTTCCCACACAGGCACGCAGACCATTTACATTCCAGGATATGAATTTTTTCATGGTTGTTCTCCACCCCCCAATTTATTCTGGATACACCAGTCTTGACTCCGGGAACTCATCCATATGTGTCAGCACCTTCAGATACTTTGCCGCCAGATATTTTGCCATTCCCAGGTTCATATCCAGATAGTTGCCGCAGTCTTTTGGAGAGGCACCAGGTACTTCCCCTTCAAAGTCGCGGACAAATTCATACATTTCCACTACTAACGGCAGAATGTCCTTTGACTCATAATCACCTGCTAAAAGCAGATAAAAACCAGTTCTGCAGCCCATTGGTCCAAAGTATACTGTCTTGTCACCAAATTCTTTATGGTTTCTTAAAAAAGTAGCACCCAGATGCTCAATGGTATGCATTTCTGCTGTGTTCATCACGGGCTCTTCGTTTGGAGAAGTCATACGCAGGTCAAAGGTGGTAACGGTGCTGTCACCTACTTTATCCTTTCTGGATACGTAAACTCCCGGCTGTAATTTAATATGGTCGATGGTAAAACTTGCTATCTTTTCCATGGTTATTCCTCCTGAAACGACAAAAGGGCAGTCCCCAGCATTTCCCGGTTCCTGCCCTCCTTTTTCTTTTCGTCCTTTATTCATTATATCTCGATGTGAAATCTAACGCAAAAAGCTGCTTACAAAATAGTTATCGTATTAATCATCTTCCTCATCACTTTCAGTTACAGTGAATGTAAATCTCTTACGTGCCATTTCATCGCTTTCCAGATACTCATCGTAGGTAGTGATCTTATCGATCAGCTTACCGTTGATGATCTCCATAATACGGTTGGCAGTGGTCTGTACGATCTGGTGGTCACGGGATGAGAAGATCATCACGCCCGGGAACTTGATCATACCGCGGTTTAATGCGTCAATCGACTCCATATCCAGGTGGTCAGTTGGCTCATCTAACATCAGTACATTTGCGCCGGAGATCATCAGCTTGGATAACATACAGCGGACTTTCTCACCACCGGATAAGACCTTAACCTTCTTAACACCGTCTTCACCAGCGAACAGCATACGTCCTAAGAATCCACGTACATACGTTACATCCTTCTCAGGAGAATACTGAGTCAGCCACTCAACGATCGTGTCATCGTTCGCAAACTCTGCAGAGTTGTCCTTCGGGAAGTAGGACTGGGTGGTTGTAAGTCCCCACTTGTAGCTGCCCTCATCCGGTTCCATTTCGCCGGAAAGAATCTTGAATAATACAGTCTTTGCACGCTCGTTTGGTCCAACTAAAGCAACTTTATCCTCTCTTCCAAGGATAAAGGAGATATCGTCTAAGATCTTCTCGCCGTCAATGGTCTTGCTTAAATGCTCTACAGTAAGAACTTCATTTCCGATCTCACGGGCCGGACGGAAGTCGATGTACGGATACTTTCTGCTGGATGGCTTGATATCATCTAACTGGATCTTCTCTAAGGCTCTCTTACGGGAAGTAGCCTGCTTAGATTTAGAAGCATTTGCAGAGAATCGCTGGATAAATTCTTGTAATTCCTTGATTTTCTCTTCCTTCTTACGGTTTGCTTCCTTCATCTGCTTAATGATCAGCTGGCTGGACTCAACCCAGAAGTCATAGTTACCGGCATACAGCTGGATCTTGCCGTAGTCGATATCAGCAATCTGTGTGCAGACCTTATTTAAGAAATAACGGTCATGAGATACCACGATAACGGTATTCTCGAAGTTGATTAAGAACTCCTCTAACCATGCAATCGCATCCAGATCCAGGTGGTTGGTAGGCTCGTCAAGAAGCAGGATGTCAGGATTTCCAAACAATGCCTGTGCCAGTAAAACCTTAACTTTCTGGGCACCTAACAGAGTGCTCATCTGTGCATAGTGGAGTTCCGTACCGATGCCAAGGCCATTTAACAAATTCTCTGCGTCAGACTCTGCTTCCCAGCCGTTCATGGTAGCAAATTCGCCTTCCAATTCAGCTGCCTTGATGCCATCTTCATCGGTGAAGTCTTCCTTCATATAGATGGCTTCCTTTTCCTTCATGATCTCATAAAGTCTTGCATTTCCCATGATAACCGTATCCAGAACGGTATACTCATCATATTTGAAATGGTCCTGCTGTAAGAAAGAAAGTCTCTGCCCCGGAGTAATGGCAATCTCACCGCTGGTTGGTTCTAACTGCCCGGAAAGAATCTTTAAAAATGTAGACTTTCCGGCACCGTTTGCACCGATCAGTCCGTAACAGTTTCCTTCTGTGAACTTGATATTTACATCTTCAAACAATGCCTTCTTGCCTACACGAAGAGAAATATTATTTGCACTTATCATGTTATTTACCTTTCTTATAATAGATCTGTTGTTTTCGTTTTCGCCAAAAGAGGGGGCATTTGCTGTCCCCTCTTTCATGTCCTATGTACTTACAGGATACCCTGAAAAATACACTCCTCGTTCAATATCAGATTGTACAGGGAAATACTCCATTTTGCAAGGTCTTTTTTACAGAGTGCAGGACCTTCTTATGATCACCTCAGGTTGAAAAGATACAGCCTTCATAACCCTTCGTTTTTCCTCTAATTGTTCCAGAATACATCTGACTGCCTCTTCTCCCATCTGAGCGGTATGGAGATCTACGGTAGTCAAAGGAGGTACACTGGTTTCTGACGGTCCATCCCCGTTAATACTGATCACCGACATTTTTTGCGGAACCGAAACATTAAATTCATACAAAGCCTGCAGTGCCCCAAATGCCAGCGGATCATTCGAAACAAAAAGTGCCTCAGGAAGCTCCTGAGATTTTCTTTGCATCCATTCCCGCATCATATGGTATCCGCTGTCCGTACCATGTAGTCCCTCGATCTCATCCACGCATTTCATCTCAGGATTTTCTTTCAGATAATTTCTGAAATGGTACCGCTTGTTGAATTCTTCCGGAGTACCTTCCACATCCAGTCCGCCCAGATAAAGCACGGTCCGGATCTGTTTTTCCCTCAGGTGATCCATCGCCAGATAAACGCAGCTTTTTACATCATAACGGATCCAATCTGCCTTTTCAGGAAAATAATTCACCTTCCCAATAAAGGCTTTCGGAAGGTTTCCAAGTGCTCCATGGATCTTTTTCTGCTCCTCTTTTGTAAAATTCCCCAAAATGACTGCACCGCATATCTCCCGGGGAACTTCTTTCAAAAAACTGATCGGAAAAAACATTGCCTGATAATGCTTCTTTAAACAATATTGCTCCATAGCAAAACGGGCCGTGAAATAAAAGCTGTTATCCAACTGATTCAAAAAATGTGTATCTTTATGGATCACTGCCACAGTTCCCAGACTGCTCATGATACTATCCTTCTTCAGCCGGTATCCCAGCAATACGGCACATTCTTTTATTCTTTCCCGGGTTTCCTTCTGGATCATCAGAGACGGATCTTCTCTCAAAGTGCGGGAAACCGTTGATTTTGATACTCCTGCCATATCTGCAATATCCTGCATCGTAGCCAAATCACACACCACCTGTTTCAAATGTTTACTGGTAGTTTACTAGCGGCAGAATCCAAAGTCAAGTTTTCGGTCAAATTTCTCCGGATAATCCAGCTCAAACATATCCACTCCTGCTCTTACAGCTGCTTCGACCCATTTTTTCTCTTTTAAGATCGCTCCGTCTACATAGTAACCTGCATCCTGCAGATCACGGACGATCTGTGGTGTCATATTGTAAATATATGAAAGATAAATCAGTGCATCCATCTGCTTCATCAGCCCCACCGGGTCTTCCGGTACAAAAGGCACGATCAGCCCTAACTGGATATCCGGATCTTTTTGTTTTAAGTGCTTTAAAACCTGAAAGTCCGGTCCAAATACAAATACATTTTCCTTCATCTGCTTTCTTTCAAGGATATCTGCCATCCGTTCCGTCAGTTCCAGATTATCCTTTTGCATATCCCACGGCACGGTTTTTAATTCCAGTCCGAAATACACCTGGTGGATACGGCCCCATTCCATTGCTTCTTCCATTGTGCAAAGACCCGGGATGGACTCTTTTAGCTGTTCATAAGTGAAATCATGCACATAACCCGTAAGCCTTGTCTGCTTCTCCATACGCACATCATGGATTACCGCCGGAACCTTATCCTTTGTCAACTGGATATCGATCTCCAGATAATCAGCACTTCTTTTTATTCCTTCTTCCATTGCTTTGATGGAATTTTCAGGATACTGGCAGCTGCAGCCTCTGTGACCGCCGATCAATACACGATCTGCCTTTTCCAGTAACTTTCTCATAATGCCAGATTCACCTTGCTTTCCGCATCAAATACATTTACATGACTTCCCAACCGGAGCCAGAGAGCCTGATCCTTTTTACCGGAACGGCGGCGCAGTTCTTCTATTTTCCCTGTGTCTTCCACAGTCAGACGCACATGATCTCCTTCTACTTCACCATTTACCAGCAATTCTTTACCCAGGTTTTCTACCATGGTGATCACCATCGGCATTGCATTTTCAGGCTTGTCTGTTATCTCGATCTGATGAGAACGTACACCGATCGTTACATTTTTGCCTTCACTAAAAGACAGTTTTTGTGCCAGCTCTCCAGAAACAGAAAGAAAGCTTTTTCCTACGCGAAGACCTACCGATCCATTTTCTTTCGCAACCACAGCCGCAATAAAGTTCATAGGCGGATTTCCCATAAAATTTGCCACAAACTGATTGGCCGGGTAATTGTAAAGGCGGTCCGGCGTATCATACTGCTGGATCTTTCCTTCTGACAGAATGGCAATCTTATCAGCAATTGCCATAGCTTCCTCCTGATCGTGAGTAACGATCACAGAGGTAACACCAAGTTCAGCCTGAATGCTTTTGATAACCTCACGGATCTCAATTTTTAAACGGGCATCCAGATTGGACATAGGCTCATCCAAAAGAAGCACCTTCGGTTCTTTCACAAGGGCACGGCACATAGCTACACGCTGCTGCTGACCACCAGATATCTGGGTTGGACGTCGGTCTAATAAGTGGCTGATCTGCAGCTTTTCGGCGATCTTTCGCGCCCGGTCATACCGTTCTTTCTTCTCCACTCCCTTTTGCTTTAAGGGGAATGCGATATTATCCAGAACCGTCATATGAGGATATAGCGCATAGGACTGGAAGCACATACCGATATTGCGGTCCTTTGGCGCTTTTGCAGTCACATCCTCATGATCAAAATAAATTTTTCCGGCAGTAGGATCCAGAAGTCCGGCCATACAGTTTAAGGTCGTCGATTTTCCGCATCCGGACGGTCCAAGCAAAGCCACAAACTCACCGTCTTTTATTTCCAGATTCAGATTGTCCAGGGCAACAGAACCTTTTTCAAATTCCATACGAAGATTTTCAATTCGGATCATAATTAAACTCCTTTTCCTCCAGCAACATTTCCTTCCATAAGTGTCCTCTGGGAAATAATAAAGAATACAAGTACCGGCAGCATGTATACGATGGCCATTGCCGCAAAGGTATTATAGTCAACGATCATCTGTTCCGGCCTTGAAAGTGCCTTGAGATACGTTGCGATAACAGGTGTTTTTGAGTTAAAGATCAGTGTGTTAAATAAAATGTAGTTGGACCATGCACTTAAAAATGAAAAAACGGAAATGGATGCAATTCCCGGTTTTACAAGATATACGATTACCTGACGGAATGCAGAAAAGCGGGTGCATCCGTCCACCAGACAAGAATTTTCAATATCCCTTGGAATTGCATCAAAATGGTTTTTGATAATAAATGTAGAGCCGGGGATACGAAAAGCAATGGCAACCATGATAACACCGGCCAGACTGTTGGATAGCCGGATTGTCATTAAAACGTAAAGTACACCGATCAGTAAAAGCAGATTCGGGAACATACGCAGAATCAGCAAGAGGTTCTGGATCAGCCTGCGCCCTGTAAAGCGCAGACGGGAAAGAGCATAACCGGCCATACAGCTGATCAGTACTTCACAGCTTGTCACAAGGACAGCGAAGACCACCGTATTTTTCATTGCTGTTCCGATGGGGTTGATCGTTGTCATTTTCTTTTCCATGGATGTATAAAGGAAACGGAAGTTTCCTAAAGTAAGCGTTCCCGTATCCGGATCGATAAAAGCAAGCCGGAAAAATGTCAGATAAAGAATAACGATCGGAATACAGATTAAGATCATTCCGATGATCGCATATTTCTGATTGCGGATCTCACCGCGGTTCATTGTTGCAGCGGATTTTTTTGCCATTTCACACCTCACACCTTGTCACGTCTGTCCATTACTCTGTTAAGAAGGATCATTAAGATCATAACAACCAGGATCAGGACCATAGAGATTGCTGCACCATATCCATATTGCTGGTTGGTAAAGGCCTTGTGGTATGCAGATAATGCCCATACCTCTGTCTTCATGCTTGGTCCTCCATCTGTGATCAACATGATAGTGACATAATTCGTAAACAATCCCAGCGTCTCCCATAAAGCGATAAACTGGATATGATAACGGATATTCGGGAGAATAATGCTTTTTATGATTTCCCACTCTCCGGCTCCGTCAATTCTTGCTGCCTTAAACTGGTTTTCCGGAATACTTTTGATGGCACTGGAAAAATTGATCGCTCCAAATGCAACACTGGTCAGTACGGTCGCCATAACAACAATCTGCATCGGATACTTTGCGATCCAGTTTAAAGGTACCGAAGCACCTGTCATTTTCATATAAAACTGGTTGATCACGCCGTTTTCACTGGCATCCAGCAGCCATATCCACAAAACAGAATACACAACTGCCGGTGTGATCATAGGGATCATGACAATAGACTTAAAAAAGGAAGAAATATCTTCCGATTTGATAAAATAAGTGACCAGGATTGATATGACAAGATCCAAAAAGATCGTAATGGCAATGGCACAGACTACAAAAACCAGTGTATTTCTGACGATTCCCCACGTATTCGGATCTAAAAGGATCTTGCGATAATTATTAAAGTTATTCCACTTCCATATAAAAGAGGAATCAAGACTGGTAAGGGACATTGCTATTGTGAGAATAGCAGGAATAATATAAAAAATAGAAACAAAAATAATAAAAGGCGTAAGGAACTGATATGCCTGACGATTATTTTTCTTCATAGCGGACAGCCTTTCTATTTGCTTTATAGAACACGCAGCACATCCCGACGAACATATTCATCAAAAATGTGCTGCAGATTTTCAAGGATCGATCATTTTACAATGATATCATCAATATTCAGCTGTGCCTGTGTCTTGCAATCTTCCACTGCTTTTTCAACGGTAGTCTGTCCAAGCTCTAAGGATGCAATCTGATCAAAGATCACGCCTCTTAAAGATGTGGCATTCTCTATAGAAGGGATAGACTGGGCATAATCTGCCATATAAGTAACAGGTGCCAGGATCGGATTGCTTGTGATCTCTTCCATTTCATTTGCTGCCTTTACGCTGGAAAGAGAATAGGTAACTGCACTGTGATGTGCTAACAGGTCAGCAGAGTCACCCTGTAATTCCATAAAGATCTGTTTACACAGCTGCGGATATTTTGTATCAGCACTGATAGACATGAACTGAGGTGCAGCTGTACAGAATGCTTTATCTGTATCAGCAGATTTCGGGAAAAGTACGAACTGTTCCTGAGCTGCAAATGTATCGGTGTCAAGTCCTGCTGCCTGAGCAACATAGGTTGCTGAGAACATAGGTCCGAAATAAGCAAATGCTTTGCCTGTACCTACCATTTCATTGATCGTGCCCCAGCCCATCTGATTTAAATTATCCGGTGTGATCTTTGTTACCTGCGCATTGGTATATAAGGTATCAAACAAACGGGTGATACCCTGTTCATCAAAGACCAGTTTTCCATTCTCGTCAAAGTAACTGCCGCCAACTGCATTTAACAGATCAAAAAAGTCGTTTCCGGCAGATGGACGGTGTACCATACCATATTCAGCACCACCTTTTTCAACTACTTCCCCGCAAAGAGCGATAAAGTCTTCCAGAGTCACTTCTCCGGATGCAATTTTCTGCGGATATGCATCGATCTCTTCCTGAGACCATCCGATCGCTGCAAGATCGTTCTTATTGTAGTAAATCACACGCAGCGGCATATCAAACGGCATTGCATATACCTTTCCGTCTACGGTAGCCGGAAGGCAGATATCATCTACCATTGCGTCTGTGATGGCATCTGTGATATCCAGTACACAACCGGCATTTACAAAGCCGGCCACATCTGTATCACAGATAAAAATATCCGGTGCATCACCGCTCTTATGGGCAAATACAATGTTATTGTGGAATTCTGAATTATCGATGGTCTGAAGATCTGTTTCAAATGTGATCTTTGTATTGATCCCCTGTTCTTCAAACTTTTTGTTCAGCCGTTCACCGGCACCTACCACTGCATCTACCATGGTGGTAAAGTCTCCGTTAAAGCCGATCTTTATGGTTACATCTCCCAGCCCTTCTTCGGCAGCCGCCTCAGAAGTTTCTGCCTTCTCAGCCGGTGCAGACTGAGAACCGGAGCAGGCCGTCAGACATACCGCAGCCATACATGCTCCGGCTGCCTTCATCCATTTACTGTGAGTATCTTTTTTCATCATCTCATACCTCTTTCATCTCTTTTATATTTTTTCCGGAAGATTTTTGTTTTTTTCTCTGTCTTCCAAAATCAACTTTTTTAATGCCTCAATGGCAATGCGGATCCCGATCTGTGTATCATGGCATTGGATATCTTCCAGTCCCTGTTCCCGGCGCACCTGATTTCCGATCACCAGCATCACAGAACCAACACGGACCCGGCGTACGCTTCCTACAATAAACAGAGCCGCCGACTCCATTTCACTGGTCAGGGCGCCGCATTTTCTCCATGCATCCCATTCATAGGAAAGCTGCGCTCCCACCGGCATTTCTCCCGGTGCATGTTGTCCGTAGAAGGAATCTTTACACTGTACAACCCCCATATGAAAGGGTGTATCTGTCTCCACTGCTGCACGGTAAAGAGCGTTTACTACCTGAAAATCCGCTACCGCCGGATATTCGATGGGCGCATATTCCCTGGAAGTTCCCTCCTGGCGTATCGCCCCTGTGGCAATCACTACACTTCCTGAGAGGATATCCGGCTGCATCCCACCGGAGGTCCCTACCCGGATAAACGTATGCGCACCGCAGTGGACCAGTTCCTCCATTGCGATCGAAGCAGACGGCCCGCCGATTCCCGTTGAAACTACGCTTACCTTTTCACCGCACAGCAGACCCGTGTATGTGGTGTATTCCCGGTTCGTCATCACATGGACCGCAGAATCCAGGTACTGTGCGATTTTCTCACACCGCCCGGGATCGCCCGGAAGGATCACGTATTTTCCGATGTCATCTGATGTCAGCTGGATATGATACTCTTTTTCGCTATAGATCATATATAATACCTCCTGTTCATCATTGTTTACTTGCTATATTTATTTCGTTTACTTATTTATCTAATTTGTTTACTTCCTTCTATATTATATAGAGTCAAAGATTTATATCCATCTTTTGTCGATCTGCTGCCTGTCAAATTTATGTCTTTCACAAAAAGTATAGCAAGTCCTTTTTTTATAGTCAATATGATTTGCTTATTTTTTACAAAACTATACTATGTTTTTACAAAACTTGTTGTGCAATTGTTTACTTAATGTTATACTGTTTGTATCTATTATTTGTGCCATAATCCAGATGGAGGTATCCTTTATGAAGATCATTGCAGATCTGCACACACATTCTCTTGCAAGTCAGCATGCCTATAGTACGATAGCAGAGCTGGCACAAGCGGCCAAGGAACGGGGATTTCAGGCATTCGCCGTGACCGACCACGGCCCACAGATGCCTGATGGTGCTATTTCACATCATTTTTTCTGTATGAAGGGAAATATGCCCGATTATATACAGGGACTGCGTTTTTACAAAGGGGCGGAAGTAAATATCATGGATTACGCCGGAACCATCGATCTGGAACCTGCTGTCCTTAAGCGTCTCGATTTTGTCATTGCATCCTACCATTCAGAATGTATAAAACCATCCAGCCGTGAGGAACACACCCGCGGTCTGCTCCAGGTGATCCAAAATCCCTATGTTGACTGTATCGGTCATTGCGGAAATCCTGCTTATGAGATAGATGTTGAACCTGTAGTAGATGCATGTAAAGAACATCATAAGATCCTGGAGATCAATTCCTCATCTTTCCGAATCCGTCCCGGAAGTGAACGGATCTGCTCACAGGCAGCTGCTTTATGTGCCAAAAAGGAGGTTCCGATCATTGTTAGTTCCGATGCACATTCTATGTGGTTTGTGGGAGAACACTCTGATGCCATTGTCATGCTGGAAAAGATTCATTTTCCAAAAGAACTGGTTTTAAATGCTGATCTAAATAGACTGCAGGACTATTTTTCCAGCCGCGATAAACGTCTGTCTGTATCAGCACCTCTGTAAAGCAATGTGATTCGGTATCAGATCCTTCTCACAAAATCAAACGCAAAAAGATTTCGAGAGAACATCAGGCAGAAACGGTGGGAAAAATGGCAGCAGACAAACACATTACAGGGATCAGCGGATGATCAGCAGATCAGAATAGATAGGGACTGTAAAAAGGACGGTCATATTTGCAGATATTGCCTGCAAATATGACCGTCCTTTTCAGGTTGCTAATATATCGTTTACAATAATTTCAGTATTTCATCCCGGTCGATCAGGATACTGCTGATGCCTTCACCGGATAATATCTCCTCTGCCAGATCCTGCTTGCTTTTTTGAAGATTCTGGATCTGTTCCTCAATAGTGTTTTCCGCGATCAGCTCATATACCATTACCGCATTTTTCTGTCCGATCCGGTGTGCTCGGTCAGTTGCCTGATTTTGTGCGGCGACATTCCACCATGGATCAAAATGGATCACGATATCTGCTGCTGTCAGGTTCAAACCGGTTCCTCCGGCTTTCAAAGAAATACAGAAAACAGGTACATCCGTTTGATTAAATGCGTCAACTCTGCGCATACGTTCTTCCTTTGAAACACTGCCGTCAATACGCAGATCAGGAATAGATTCTTTTTTCAACGCACCTTCGATCTCATCCAGTACGCTGGTAAACTGAGAGAATACAAGCAGCTTGTGACCACCGTCAATCGCCTGCTTGATCAATTCCATACAGGTATCCAGCTTGGCGTTTTCTCCCTTATAATTTTCAAGGAAAAGGGATGGACCGCAGCACAACTGACGCAGACGGGTCAATTCCCGCAGCAACTCCAGCTTGTTTTGGCGAAATTCATCCGGTGACTGTTTTGCAAGGAACATACGCAGACGTTGTGCATAGGCATCGTAGAGCTTGCGCTGCTCTCCTTCCAGCCGAACGGAGATGGATTTTTCCAGTTTATCAGGGAGTTCAAGGAGTACATCCCGTTTCAGGCGGCGAAGGATAAATGGATGTACCAGAGTGCGGAGCCTATCTGATGCATCGGAATTCTCGCTGTGTACGATCGCTTCCTCATAAGTTTCACGAAATCCCTGATAGCCCAGAAGAAAACCTGGCATGAGAAAATCAAAAATACTCCATAATTCGCTCAGACGGTTCTCGATCGGGGTTCCGGTAAGCGCCAGGCGAAATCCGCTTCGTACCAGGCGGACAGATTTGGATGCCTGTGTATTATGATTTTTAATATATTGCGCTTCATCTATGATCTGATTTGCAAATGTCAGGTCTTCATAGCCTGCGATATCCCGTTTCAAAAGGTCATAGGAAGTGATCCAGACATCAGCATCCAACGCAGGGTCAGTGCCTGCTGCCTGTGCAAGAAGTTCTTTGCGTTCTGCGGCAGAGCCGCTTATGACCTTGCAGCTTAAATCAGGTGTAAAACGCTTTATCTCTTTTTCCCAGTTATAGACTAAAGATGCAGGTGTGATGATCAGAGTGCGGAGTTCATCACCGCTTTTTCCGGATTCCTTTTCGGAAAGCAGAAAAGTCAATGCCTGCAGTGTTTTTCCAAGTCCCATATCATCGGCAAGTATCCCGCCAAATCCGCATTGTTTTAAAGTTCGGATCCATCGATAACCGTTAGCCTGATACGGACGGAGCAAAGATGTCAGTGATGACGGCACTGAAATTTCAGTATCATTGACCAGATCCATATTTAAGATCAGCTGGCGGTAGCGCCGGTTTGCATTGACCTGGATCCGATCACGATCTTTTAACATCTCGTCCAGGTAAAGCGCACGAAACATAGGGATGGAAATATCTTCCGGATGTTTTTTTCCATATTGCTGCCAGGTCTCAGAGAGTGTTTCCCACGCATCCGACTGTTCCGGATCAAGTGTGATAAACGTTCCGTTTTTCAGTCGATGGTAGGTCTTTTTCCGGCTGTAGGAAGATAAAAGTTCTGCCAGCTCTTTCATATCCATATCACCGGAGGAAAGTGACATATGGAGCATAAGACCATCTAACTGGATGCCCACATTTACAGTAGGCATAGGGCGTACTTTCAGCTTTTTCAATGCATCGGAAATAAATACCTCTCCAAGCTTAGAAAGCTCCGGAATATCATAAAGCAAGAACTGATACAGGCGGTCATTGCTGCAAAGCAGGCACATGGACCGGTCTGTTTCATTGTAAGCATCAAAATGGCCATTGATTGTCTGGCGGGCAGAATTTTCTTCGGCCTGGTTTCGTACGTCAGCAGATGTGTTGTCATATAATAGAAAATCCTGTCCCAACCGCTCATATATGCAGTGAACCTGACAGGAAACCAGATCACTTTGAGGCAGATCCAGATAGATCTGAAACTTAGGGATCTCCGGGCGGTAGTCATCTGGTGCCAGTCCCTGATAGCGTATGGCCGTCTGCTTTTCCAGATCCGGAAGAAGCTGGCTGAATACTGACGGAAGCTCAGACTGACGGATATACACTTCCGGTTTATTTGATAAGATCTCCAGCAATTGTTCCGCTACTTTGTTTTCTGTTTTATGAAGCCTGCCTATCTGCTTTTGACACAGAAAATAGATCCAGTCCTGAGTAGAAAAGAGCAGACGGGAACCGGGAGCACCAAGAATAGCACCAAAATTCTGCTTTGTCATCGTAAAGCCCGGATCATTCAGATCAGGGAGAAAGACTACAGAGTCATTCTCGTAATTAAAAGGAATGCCCGCATAAAGCTCCAGGAACGCATCCAGGTTTCTACCGGACAGATGAAGATAACGCTGGTAGGAACCATTGGCGTAAAGGAACAACGTAGAATAGCGACTGTGTCTGTCTTCATCGTACAAACCGCTGATAAAATCCATCACCCGCCTGGATGGGGCATCCAGTTGTTCCATCCCGATCTGTACGCTCTCCTTGCCCAGTGTGTAGGAGCCATGGCATTCCATCGCACAGATCAGATCAGGGATATCTTTTACAACATATTTTCTGCGGCTGCCAAAACGCAGTTCAAGGTTCGGTCCAGAAGAATTTGGGTGCAATGTACATTCAACTGAGTAACTTCCGGCATCTGAAGAAGACGGCAGAAAAGATACAGAATTTTTCCTGCTGTCTAACAACTTTAGAAGCTGTTTATCGGTAAGTTTCAAAATACCGGGCTGAAATGGGTCAGACAAACCCGTCCGTTCCTTTAGCTTGTCGGCAAGGGGACTGTCACGAAAGACAGATATTCCCTGAGTATCTGTCAGGTAAGAGGACAGCAGCGCGGTAATGTGCTTGCAGGCATATTTATTCTGCCGAAAGACGTTGCAATGGCAGTACATCTGGATCAGCTCTCCGCGGGTCTCATCAAGCATCAACTCACAGGAGGGAGTAGCATCTGAGTCCTTGGATGCAGGACGCAGAATCTTAATGCCGACTCCTTTTCTGTATAGGATATTATTGCGGCGCTGGTCATCAGCAGTGGCTTTTTGGCAGTCAGTAAATTCAGGGTTGGATAATGCCAGCTCCAAACCTTCCAGTATCTCTTCCTGCGTAAAGTCACGAAGAAAATGTTTGTATTGGTAGTTCGACTGTTTCATGATTTCCTCCCACAGCATACTTTGTATTTTTTTCCGGATCCGCACGGACAGGGATCATTTGGATAAATACGTTTTTTGACAGCAGCTACCGCCTTCTTGGAAGGTTGCTTTTTATGGGCATCAAACTCTGCTTCTGTAAGACCACTCAGGGGCAGAAGCCGAAATTCCTTTTTGTGCTTTGTCAGAAAAGCAGATATACCACTTATAGCAGGATTGGTACTTCTAACCTTTAATGTGTCCGCACAAAAACGGAGGATCTCATCGTGTGGATATGCATAGTAAGTCAAGTGTGCGACTTCTGCAGCAGAATAGGAGATGAGATAAGACGAACAGTGATATTTTAATAAAAGCCTGCGATATTCATTTTCCATCTCCGGATCCAGACGATATCCATAGGCGGCTACTTTTTCCAAAAAGGAACGGTCAGGAGTATAATGAAGCCGGTTTCGCAGGATAAAATGCGAATGCAGCTCTTCTGCCGCAGAACGATCAAAATCCTCAATGTTGTAGCGGGTGGATGCGTTTAGTTTTTTCAGATTTAATGTTGCAGCTGCTATTCCGGCATCCCAAAGTTCTGAGAGATTGGTATTCTGGCGCACCTCAGGATAGCAGTGAAGAAACAGCTCCTCAGCCAGCTCACGGTCAACAAAACCGTACAGTTTGCAGGCGGCTGTCAGTACCGTACGATAGCATAATTGGACGAGAAAATCACGTTCGTTATTATTTTCCAGCCAACGCTCATAGAAGTCCATAAATTCTTTCGCGATCCGGGTGACTCCGGAGTAATCATGGGCGAGAAGACTGCGTTCACTAAGTTTCGGCAGTACATCCCAGAAATCAACAGACGGATCCGGCAGATTTCCAGTAACACAGAGCGTGTTCATAGCCTGATACTCACTATAAGTCAGGGATGAAAGAAGATTGGTCCAATAACTGTCCTGGTTCATATCGCAGCAAAGTGTACGGATCAGATCTGCTTTACGCTGTCCATTGTAATAGGGAAGTTGAAACCGGTCAGCAAACCGTTTCAAGTCAGCAACCGTATGAGCCTCTAAGAGGCGTGATAATGGGATAGAGATCGTTTTGCAAAATTCCGGAGCAATGGAACCCGGACGAAACAGGCGGGTCAGACTGCGGTTCATCTTTTCAAGAAGTAACTGACTATTTTTTTCAGCCTCTTCGGTAAAGTAAGCAATCGCTAAAGTGGAAGCTACGTCAGGACGGAAACGGGTAATGTGGGGAATGCGAAAATCAGAAACATCACCGGATTCCAGAACCTCAAGCAAAAGATTACAGGAAGTATCATTCCTTAGACCCAGATCTATCTGTGCAAAAGAACCAATATCCAATACATCTTTTAACACAAGTCCGGGAGATACAGAGTGTTTATCTATCCGGAATGTCATGCTCTTGCATTCACCGGGATGATCCAGAAAAACAGCTACGGCTGCCTGTTGAAGTTCGGCGATCGTCCGGTCTTCTTCTATCTGAAGTTCACGGATCTTCTGTGGATTGGAACGAGAGAGGATTAATTTTACGGTAAAAACTTTCATAGGTCTCCTTTGAATCATAATGTACATTTATGATCACTGCACACGGGCATGCACTTTCAAAATCGAAAGTACCGCATCCTTTGTATCATACCATGAAACCAGAGATCATACAATAAATGCGTTTTAAAAACAGGGGTAAGAAAAAAACTTAAAAGAATCTTAATTGAATTTTCCTCATCAGGATGTTACCATCAACATAGAAACAGCTATATCATCTGCCTTGAAACAATTATGAAACAATAGCTAGGATAGCTAGGATGTAAAACCATAAAGGAGAATGTTGCGAACATGAAAAAAAGACATGTATATAATCTTACAATACTGCTTGCAGCCGGTACTATTATGATGTCAGCCTGCGGAAAGAAAAACGATGTATCTGCTGACACACCTGCACCAACACAGACCGAGACTTCTGCAAAAGAAACTTCCGAATCAGAAGAACAGCCAGCACAAACGCAGGTTTCGGAAGATACAGAAAGTTCTAAATTTTACATGCTTCAGGGAACTGTTATAAAAACAGAAAAAGACGGCTCTGCTTTTACCTTACAGGCCGATGATGGAAAAGAATATACGATCTCTCTTTCTGACATTACCGATGTGGAAATAGAAATTGAAAAAAATATCCAGATTGCCATTGCCTGTATGAAGGACGCTTCCGGCGATCCGGAAAAAGCCACCTACATCGCTGCTTTCCCGGAACAGGAAGAATGGACCATCTCTACGGATGAAGGCATTACCACCAGCAATGCCATGAGCACCTTCATGATCCAGACAACAGACGGCAGAGAAATCGGATTTATCAAAGATAATTGTCCTTCTGATGAAGACGCTCTTACCGGTGACAGCGGGGACTGCGTGATCGTTACTTATGTTACTTCTGACAATGCGAATTTTCCGTTAGAGATACGGAAGGGAAAATAAACTTATAACCTCTACAGCATGTTTCCGTATCTGCCCAGGAAATTCCTTGTTCTCTCATTATCAGACGCAAACACTTTCTCCGGTGTTCCTTCTTCCACAATGACGCCACCGGCCATAAAGATCACTCTGTGGGAAATATCTTTTGCAAAAGCCATTTCGTGAGTGACGATAACCATGGCAATGTGCAGGTCTGCCAGCGATTTAATGACTTTTAACACTTCTCCGGTCAGCTCCGGATCCAGAGCTGAGGTTGGTTCGTCAAAAAACAGGATCTTCGGCTTCAAGGCCAGAGCTCTTGCGATGGCTACTCGCTGGCACTGGCCGCCGGAGAGCTGACATGGATAGGCTGTTTCTTTATCTTCCAGCCCCATTTTCTTTAAAAGTTCCCTTGCTTCTTTATAAACCTCTTCTTTATTGCGTTTCTGCACACGGATGGGGGCATCTGCAATGTTTTTAAGCACATTAAAGTGCGGGAACAGGTTAAAGTTCTGGAATACCAAGCCATACTGGCTCTGGATCTCTTTTAAGTCTTTTTTGTCTGCGTAGTTCAGTTTTCCGCTTTTATCGCTCCACACTGCCTTTTTACCAAGATAAAGGATCTCACCACTGTCCATAGTTTCTAACATAGTGGCGCACCGCAGCAAGGTAGATTTTCCGGAGCCGGACGGTCCGATGATAGAAACGATCTCGCCGTCTTCCACGCTTAATGATATATCTTTAAGAACGGTCAGGTCATCAAATGACTTTTCCACATGATTGATTTCTAATAATTTCATGATCCACATTCCTCCTGTATAAAATAATGCTTTTACACACTAACGGTAATAATCCAGTTTCTTCTCCAGCCATTCAAGGAACATGGCAACGATCAGATTAAAGACATAATAGAAAATACCTGCTGCAACAAAAGGCATCATGCTTACCTGGGAAGAAGCCAGTGCTTTTGCTGTGGTAAACATTTCCATAACGCTTAATGTAAATGCAAGAGAAGTATCTTTTACCAGAGTGATCACTTCATTGGTAACGGAAGGAAGGATGCGCTTGATCACCTGTGGGAGAATAATGGTGATAAATGTCTGTGACTTGCTGTAACCCAACAGCTTTGCTGCCTCATACTGTCCTACCGGCATGGACTGGATGCCGCTGCGGTAGATCTCTGCAAAATAAGCTGCATAATTGATCACAAAACCAATAAATACAGCCCACAGGCGATAGCTGTTGCTTACACGCAGGCCAAACATATAGTAAGGGCCAAAATAAACGACCAGCAGCTGCAGCATCAGTGGTGTACCGCGCATAACGGAGATATAACCTTTAATGATCATCTGAAGGATCTTATTTTTTGACATACGTCCCAAAGCCACAAAAAGGCCTAAAGGCAGTGAAAAAATAAGGGTCACTGCAAAGATCTGTATACTTGTTCCCATACCTCCTGCAAGCTGCATAAGGATCTGCTGGAATGTCATTTTACCCATATCTGTACCTGCTTTCAAAATGTTTCTTGCGTGTTTCTTTTTGTGTCCGCATGGTGCGGACGTGTATTGGAGTCTTTATCATAGAATCTTCAAACGCGTCACTGGCGCGTTTTCGATATGCGTACGCAACAAGGGGGCGCAGTTGTCAACTGCACTCCCTTAAGAATTCATTATATTTGTTCCAAACCTGAAACCTATTACTTTCCAATCGTAGTAACGTCTTCACCAAACCACTTTTCAGAGATCTCTTTCATGGTTCCGTCTTTTGCCATATCTTCCAGTGTTGCCTGAACTTTATCTCTTAACTCAGTGTTGTCTTTCTTGAAGCCTACGCCGTACTCCTCTGCGGAAAGTGAATCATCTAAGATGGTGAAATCAGCATTTCTCTGCTGGATCTGATATCCTGCTACGATCACGTCCATGGCAATGGCATCTACAGAGCCCTGCTCCAGATCCATAAATGCTGTGTTGTAATCAGCCGTGGTTAAAAGCTGTCCAAAGGTAGCTGTCAGATCTGGATCTTCTTTTAATGCTGCTTCTGCGGAAGAATCTGCCTGGCACTCTACTACTTTGCCTGCAAGGCCGTCTTTTCCTTCAATACCGGAATCATTTCTTACTACAAATACCTGTGTATTTGCCATGTACGGTTCAGTCCAGGTATAATCATCTTCACGGCCTGTAATGGTAAATCCGTTCCAGATGCAGTCAATATTTCCTGATTCCAGTTCCATATCCTTTGCATCCCATGCGATCGGCTGTGCTTTGTATTCCAGACCAAGGCGCTTAGCAACTTCCTGTGCCAGTTCCAGATCAAAACCGGTATACTCACCGTTATCTCCTAAAAATCCCATTGGCGGGAAGTCCTGGTCGAAACCAACGATCAGGGTGCCGCCTTCAGTGCCTGCAGCTTCTGCCGTTGTTTCTTCTGCTGCTTCTGAAGAAGCTCCCTCTGTAGTCGTCTCTGCCTCAGCCGCCTTTGTTTCAGCTGCTGTGGTCGCAGTACTGCCTGATGAGCAGGCTGTCATGGATAATGCCATCATGGATGCAATAGCTGCACATAATACTCTTTTCTTCATAATAAGTTTCCTCCTCTTAGAACTCACGAACCCCGCACTTACGTGCTCTACTGCCTGCTATCGCAGGCGGTTCGTTCGTTAATGGCCCAAGAAAAACAAATGCCACCTTCGGTGTCGCTTGTTTTTCTTCTGGGCACATTATATCGTTTTGACACGCTATCATGGTAGCATACTAAAGTGTTTTTGTAAAGAGGAAATTTTTAAAAGGCGCACATACATCCCGCAATTACAGCCTATACACCACATTTCCTTCGCAGATCGTATACTTCACTCTGCCCGTCAGCTCCGCTCCCAAAAACGGACTGTTGGAAGCCTTGGATGCAAAGCATTCTACCACCCACTTCTCGTTTTCATCAAAGATCACAAGATCAGCTGCTGCACCTTCTTCTAAGCGTCCACAGTCTAATTTATACAGCTTTGCAGGATTTAAGCTCATCTTTTCCATTAATTCCATTAAAGTCAGATGTCCCGGTTTCACCAGGCTGGTGATGCCAAGGGCCAGGGATGTTTCCAGGCCTGTGATGCCGCTAGGAGCCTCTGTAAGCGGTTTTTCTTTTTCTTCTTTGCTGTGAGGTGCATGGTCTGTGGCGATCATATCGATCGTACCGTCTTTTAAGCCTTCAATGAGCATCCTGCGGTCCCACTGCGTACGCAGAGGCGGGTTCATTTTTGCTAAAGTACCATGCTCCAGCACTGCATCTTCTGTAAGGGTAAAATGATGGGGTGTTACTTCTGCCCACACATTGGCACCCATTTTCTTGGCGAGTCGTACCATTTCCACAGAATGGCCGGAGCTGATGTGCTGGATATCGATCCTTGCACCGGTATCCAGTGCGATCATGCAGTCTCTTGCCACCAGAGAGTCCTCTGCCAGTGCCGGAGAACCGTAAATCCCCAGCTGGTCAGATACTTTACCATGGTTAATGCCGTTCTGCCTGATAAAAGTCTTGTCTTCCTCATGGAAGCTTAAAACAGTATCCAGTCTGGCAGCCTCTTCCATGGCCGCTTTTACAAAAGGACCGTCCATTAACGGGATGCCGTCATCTGTAAATCCTGCAGCACCGGCCTTTAACAGGCCTTCCATATCGGTTCTTTCTTTTCCTTCAAATTCTTTGGAAATAGCTGCGCAGCTGAGCACATGGATACCGGTCTTTTTTCCTTCTTCCAGTACATAGCGCAGTGTCTCTTCATTATCTACGATCGGCTTTGTATTTGCCATGCACACAACAGTAGTAAAACCACCCTTCGCGGCAGCCGCAGCCCCTGTATGGATATCTTCTTTATAAGTCAATCCCGGATCACGGAAATGTACGTGAACATCCACCAGACCGGGTGCTACTGTAAGGCCCTTTGCATCGATCACCTGATCTGCAGCAGCTTCTGCTTCTGCAGACAATGTTCCTTCTTCGTATATTTTTTCAATTTTCCCGTCTTTTACAACAATATCAGCATTTCTTTCGTTTTTTCCTGCCGGGTCGATCAACCATCCATTTTTGATCAGCAACATATTTTTTCCTCGCTTTCCATAGTATGTACTCTCGGAGTCTTTCCTGCACTTGCTTTTGTGGCCGATTTTCCGAGATAACATTATTCTTAGAACTTATAACCGTTCTCCATGATAAAATGTCTTCCATTTACCACTGAAAAACCGTGTTGCAAAGAAAGAAATACGCACGAGCCAGTCTATGATCATAGCGATCCATACGCCAATAGCCCCCAGTCCCATTGCTACACCGGTTATATAGCTTAAACCGATGCGGAAAATAAACATAGATGCAATGGATACACACATAGGGAATTTTACATCATCTGCCGCACGCATTACATTAGGAAGACAGAAACCTGCCGGCCACAAGAAAATAGCACAGCCGTTGTGGATCAAAGCCAAAACAGCTCCTAAATGCCTTGTTTCCGCAGAGACTCCATAAAGCTGCAAAGTAAGAGGCATCGTAAGGATTACCACCAGACAACAGATACCATTGATGATATAAGTCAGTTTCATCATTTTCTTTGCATAATATTCCGCCTGTTCAAAATCTCCTGCACCTACGCAGCGTCCTACTACTGTAACAATTGCCAGACACATAGCTGTTCCCGGCAGAACACCCATACTGTCCAGGTTGTTGGCAATGGCATTTGCCGCGATCTGGGTAGTACCAAACATGGCGATAATACTTACCGTAAGCACACGGCCCAGCTGGAAAATACTGTTTTCAATTCCATTTGGTACACCAATATGCAAAATCTGCTTCACCATACGCATATTTACACCTCCGGTAGTACCGATGCGGATGTCTAACTTTGGATCGCGCAGTCTGCACATAAGGATAAAACAGGCCACCATACGAGAGATTAAAGATGCGCCTGCCGCCCCCGCCACGCTCCAGTGAAAGCCGAAGATAAATAATGCATCGCCGATCACATTGATCACATTCATGATAATGGATGCCTGCATGGATATCTTTGAATTTCCCATGGATCGAAACAACGCCGCACAGGAATTGTATACGGCCAGAAACGGGTAAGAAATGGCAGAAATGGTCAGATAGATCACTGCATTTTTCATTACCTCTTCTGTAACACCTTTATAAATAAGGTTTAAAAGCTGCCAGCGAAACAGGACGCATAAAGTCATGATCACAAGGGCCACCACACCGGTTACCAGAATCAGCTGGTCTGCTGACTGGCATGCCCTGTCTTTTCGCCTCTGCCCCAGATACTGGGATGTGACCACGGCGCCTCCCGTTGCCACAGCAGCAAAAATATTAATGATAAGTACATTGATAATGTCTACCAATGAAACACCGGAAGTTGCCGCTTCTCCTGCACTAGATACCATCACAGTATCTACCATGCCCACAGAAACTGCCAATATCTGTTCAATGATCAACGGAAAGATCAGTTTTTTCAGATCATCTCCTGTAAAAAGAGCCCCCACAGTTTTTGCTTTCCCCACTGTTTTCTCTTTTTTCATCATTTTCTCAGTTCCTCTTTCATTTCTTATTATTTATTGAAAAGCTGCTCACTTTCCAACATCAATGTAAATGGTCCGTCATTTAACAGTTCCACCTTCATATCTGCGCCAAACTGTCCCTTTTCTACCACATCTACATAAGTTCTGCATCGCTCCATAAAATGCTCATACAGGCGTTCTGCCATATCCGGCGCTCCTGCTTTTACAAAGCTTGGGCGGTTGCCCTTTTTGCAATCTGCGTAAAGAGTAAACTGGCTGATCACCAGCAATTCTCCCCCTACGTCTGCAAGACTTAAATTAGTCTTGCCATTTTCATCTTCAAATATACGCAGCTTACAAATCTTGTCCGCCATTTTGTCGGTAATTTCCTCTGTATCTGCATCCTCTACACCTAAAAGGATCATAAATCCTTTTCCAATCTTTCCCAGAACTTCTCCGTCTACGGTAACACTTGCTCTGGTCACTCTCTGCAGTACTGCTCTCACTCTATTTTCCTCTTTTCTACTTCATTACCTGCCTGATATAGGTCAGCAGATTTTTCGCCACATCCGGCTGATACAGCACTTCCTTTGCTCTTGCAGGATAATCTGTAATAATATTGTCCACGCCCATAAGGGCCATCTGTTCCATTTCAGAACGGCTGTTGACCGTCCATACGTAAATCGCTTTACCGTATTCATGAGCCGCCTGGATCTGTTTTTTCGTCACCAGACTGGAACGGATGCTGATAAAATCCACAAATTCGTTTTTATAATAAGAACCATAGGCTGCCGCAAGGATATAACCGGTTTTTAACTCCGGCTGTGCTTCTTTCACCCGCTTTAAATAATCCAGAGAAACAGAAGTGATCACACACTGATCTTCCATTCCCTTTTCTTTTATCATCTCCGCCACCATTTCCGGCATCGGACTTTTAGTGCCTACGCTTTTTAATTCAATATTTAAGCGGATATGTCCTTTACAGACCTCTAAAACCTCTTCTAAAGACGGGATCTTCTCCCCTGCAAACCGGGAGCTGAAATGGCTTCCCACGTCTAACTGCTCTAACTGGTCAAACGTAAGATTTTTAAGAGACACGTCCACACCGGCCACCCGGGACAGATTCAAGTCATGACAGACCACCGGTACGCCATCTTTTGACAGCTGCACATCGATCTCACTGTAATCTGCCATTTCATCCATGGCTTCTCTGATCGCTGCCATGGTATTTTCAGGAGCCCGTTTGGAGCTGCCTCTATGGGCAGTGATCTCTACCTGAGACAAGATCGCCTGATCCAGACTGTTTCCATTATACACCATATCAAAAACCATGAAAGCAGCAATTCCGGAAAATACCGCTGTAAGCGTAAAAAACCATCTGCGCTTGGAGTAACCTTCCCTGCTGCGGGCAAATTCATATTCCTGCTCCGAAATCGGCAACGTACCTCCAAACTGATGATAAAGTACTGTGGTTGCTCCAAAATCCATGACAGAAGCCGTAGCAGATCCTAAAAACAGGAGCATCCATTCAATGCGATAGCTGACCGTTGCCATAACCGCTGCCGCCGTATAAGCCTTTGCAAACAATGTGACCAGCACTGCAGCCAGGACCATGACGATCCCATAAAGAAGAACCAGTGCAATCATCAGAAACAGGTTTAAGATTGCCAGTAAAAGAACCGCCAACGGCCATTTCCCCTTTAGCATCTGACGACTTTTGGCAAGTCCGTCCCTAAAGTTTTTCTGCTCCAGCATACAGGCAAAAAAGACCATCATGGCCGGTACCAGAAAAACGGTAAGCAAAACACCTCCTACTACCAGAGCCATTCGCGTTCCCGGCACATGCAGTATCTCATAGAGCACAAAATTTACCGGTTTCATCCGGGTCAGTATCCGCACCAGAAAATAGCAGTTCATAAGGACATAATTGCCGGAGACAGCCAGCAAAAGTTTCCAGTTTTTCCTTCGAAGCTCATCCACCGTCTGGAACAGTCCCCCAAGAAAAATGGATACAACGCCGATCCTGCGCAGGTAAATCGAAGAATGATAGGCCATTATCATTGCCCCTGTCTCGATCATGAGACATATCATCCCAAAAAACAGGATAAAGAGAACAAGAATGATCGTAAGCGGCCGTAAAAGAAAAGATCTCAGATTACCTATCGTAAGATAGCTGTACCCCGCCCTGTGCAAAGAGAACCTTAAAATGGCGTTTACCGTCTTAACATAGAATATACCTGCAACCAGCCGGTATAAAAGAGTAAATAATACCAGCTGGCGCAGGTTCTGTTTGATCACTTCGTCTGTAAATTTTAAAAATAATTTCATCCGCTATGTCTCACTTCGCATCCGTCTGTTCATCTAGCCCATGATCAGCAGTATCTTCCTCTGCTGCCTGGTGGTTCTTTGCATAAGCGGTAATGGCCTCATTTAAGGAAAACATTTTCTTATCTAGCATATCTACCATGTCAGCGCAGTTTTTCAGCTCCTTAAGCAGTCCTTCTGGCGCATTCCCCTCAAATTTATAAGCAATCTTATGCTCCAGACTGGCCCAGAAATCCATGGCAACCGAACGGATCTGTATCTCCACCTTGGTCTCTACCGGGCCGTCTGTAAGATACACCGGAACTGTCACTACCATATGATAGCTTTTATAGCCATTGGGTTTCGGATTTTTAATATAATCCTTTACGTGAAGTACGGTTATATCCCCTTGGGCCGATATCATCTGGGCGATCTGATAAATATCGGAGGTAAAGGAACAGATAATACGGATACCTGCAATATCGCTTAAGTGTCCCATCATATTTTCAATGGTCACTTCCCGCCCGTCTTTTTTCAGTTTCTTCACAATACTGTCGGCTGTTTTCAGTCTGGATTTAATATGCTCAATCGGATTATGGTCATAGCGGTTTACAAACTCATTGTTCAGTATCTCTATTTTTGTGTTTAATTTTTTTAATGCGGAATCATACAAAAACATCACAGACCGCCACTGGTCTACCTGATCTTTTGTCTTTGGGATAACTGACATCCCAGCCCCTCCTTTAGGATTGCATCCAGGATTACAGTTTCAATCCTTTTAACAGATCTCCCAGTCCTGTTGTCGCAGATGCTGTTTCCTTATAATCAAATGTTTCATGCTCTTCTTTTTCGGTCTCCTGCTGGATCAAGGCCTTCATGCTCAGGCTGATCTTCCCGTCTGCAATGGATAAGATCTTTACTTTTACAGTCTGTCCCTCTTTTAAGACTGCGCCCGGATGCTTGATCCGCTGGGTGCTGATCTGCGAAATGTGTACCAGTCCGTCAATGCCCTCTGCCAGCTTTACAAATGCACCGTAATCCTTCAGACTGTCTACTGTTCCTTCTACTACATCACCGGCCTTAAACTGAGCCAGCTGTTCTTTGCGTTTCGCATCTTTCTTTTCTTTTTCAACCTCACGGCCGGAAAGTACCAGTCTCTTCTTTTCCGGATCAACAGTAATGATCACCGTCTCAACACTCTTTCCCTGCCAGTCTTCTAACTTTTCAACATACTGAGTAGATAACTGGGAAGCCGGAATAAATGCTCTTATTTCATCTACAAATGCAACAACTCCGCCTTTTACTGCCTCAGAGATCTTAACCTTCACTACCGTGCGGTCTGCCATCATCTGTGCAAACTCAGCCCACTTCTCAGCATCTGCATCATCTGATTCAGGAAGTTCAAAATGTCTCTCATCAAATGCTTTATAAGATGCTTCTAACTCTGCCGCATAATCTTCCATTGTTTCTACCGGAACATCTGCTTTTACTTCTGCTTCCTGCTGTTTGTTCATTTCTTCGCTCATTATTTCTCCTCCGCTTTTCTTCCCTTTAGACTCATGAACCCGCGCTCACGCGCTCCACTGTCTGCTCTCGCAGACGGTTCATTCGTTAATGGTTCGTAAAAAACAAATGTCTGCTTCGCAGCCGCTTGTTTTTTCCTTCACTCATTACATTATATCTTATGTATAGTGCACATTTCTACCGTTTTCTTCGGAAAATTGTGCCGGTTTTTTCTTTTTTTCGCTCTTTTCTCCCTTAATTCCCTATGCTATACTTTCTTTAACATCTATTTTTTTACAGTAAGAGGTATTTTACATCCATGAAAGATATTTTAGACCTTCACACACATACCATTGCAAGCGGTCATGCTTACAATACTTTATATGAAATGGCACAGGCTGCCGCTGATAAGGGGCTGGCGCTTTATGGATGCTCGGAACATTCCCCTGCTATGCCCGGTTCCTGCCATGAATTTTATTTTACCAATTTCAAAGTGCTCCCAAGAGTGATTCGAGGCGTGCCGGTGCTCATGGGCGCAGAACTGAATATCCTGGACTTTGAGGGAAATGTAGATCTGGGTGAATATTATTTAAAAAAGATCGACTACGCAGTTGCCAGTCTCCACACTCCTTGCATTGACAATAATGGTTCCGTTTCTGATTATACACGGGCCTATCTCCATGCGCTGGAAAATCCTTATATCAATATCATCGGTCACCCGGATGACTCAAGGCTTCCTGCTGACTGGGCAGAAGTGGCAAAAGCAGCAGCTAAGAACCATAAACTGCTGGAAGTAAACAATTCTTCCTTAAGCCCTTTAAGCTCCCGCAAAGGTGCAAGAGAAAATTATCTCCAGCTTTTAAAGGCCTGTATGCGCTATGGTACCTCCATCATCATTGACAGTGACGCCCACTGCGAAGCAGATGTGGGAAACCACGTTTACGCCCATGCATTTTTAAAAGAAATAGATTTTCCTGAAGAACTGATCGTCAATACTTCTTTAGGAAAAGCGGCTGCCTATATTCCTAAATTAAAACAGCTCCTTGCTGAAAACGAAGCCTTCCGCAAAGCCGCAGAAAGGAACACAGCCTTATGATCAACTTTCTGAACCTGGAATATTTCCTGGTAGCAGCAGAAGAATTAAATTTTACCCGCGCTGCCAAGCGCCTTTATATCTCCCAGCAGTCATTGAGCAACCATATCTCCAACCTGGAAAAGGAATTTGACGTTGTTTTGTTTAACCGTACTTCCCCCCTGACTCTGACCTATGCAGGACAGGCGCTCCGGACCCGGGCCAGACAGCTTCTGGACTTAAAAGATGAGACCTATAAAGAAATTTCTGATATCAAGGACTTCTCCACCGGCCAGCTTTCCATCGGTGTTTCCCATACCAGAGGCCGTTTTATCCTTCCAGAGATCCTTCCTACCTATCAAAGGGAATTTCCGGGAATTGAACTGAACCTGACAGAGGGAAATTCCAGTGAACTGGCAAATGACCTGCTCCACGGAAATATCGACCTGATGATCGACCTGCTTCCATTTACAGCAGAAAATGTGGCTACTGTACCGATCTGCCGGGAAGAGATCCTTTTAGTCGTACCGGACGAAGTGATCCGCAAAGCCTATCCGGACCAGTTTGAGGAAATCAAGAAGAAGCTTTCTCAGTCTGCGGATGTCCGACTTCTGGAAAGCTGCCCTTTCGTCCTGTTAAAAAAGGGAAACCGGGTGCGCACCATTGCAGACGAGATCTTCGAAGACACCCAGATCTCCCCTCATATTGTTCTGGAAACGGAAAATATTGAGACTGTACTGGCCTTAAGCGCCCAGGGAATGGGGATCACCTTCTATCCTCGTATGTTCATGTCCTCTAAGCAAAGCTTAAATGCCTACAAAGACTCTCTTATGGATCAGATAGGCCTGAACCTGTTTTCCTTAAATTATCCAAGAGCACACGGCACACTTGCCATCGGCTACCACAAAGGCCACTATATGTCCCGTGCTACCCACGAATTCATCCGCATTGCTCTGGAACATATTCCATCTGCCGCAGGACTGCCGCTGAGTGCAGACTCCATCTGACAATCTCCGTTACAGTTCAAAAGAAATAAAAGTGCCTCTTGACTTTTATTTCTTTTTTTGTTATATTAAAATAGTAATAATTATCATTATTGAAATTTATCAATAAGGAGACGTCTATGAAAGCATTAAAGTATAGCCGTCAGCGAGAATCCATCAAAGCCAACTTGATGAGCAGACACGATCATCCCACGGCAGACGCCCTATACGCCAGCATCCGTGAAGAATTTCCAAATATCAGTCTGGGAACTGTATATAGAAACCTGAACCTGTTGGTGGAAACAGGCGAGATTCTGAAGCTGACCTGCGGAAACGGTCCGGATCACTATGACGGAAATATTGCTCCTCACTATCATTTTGTATGCAGAGAATGCGGTCAGGTCTACGATATGAATCTGGATGAGATGACCGATCTGAACGCTTCTGTCCAGGCAAAAGCACCCGGGAAAATTGACAGTCACTCTATCTTATTTTATGGTCGCTGTGAGCACTGTATGAAAAAAGATGAGGCTGCGAATACTCTTCCATGAGAGTTTCAAGCAAAGCACAAAAAGAAATAGAAGTAAATGAGAATTTCTCTTGACAAATTTGTCAAAATACATTATATTAATATCAGTAATCGTTACTATTATTAATTATTAAGCACTACAGGAAATTGCAATAAAGCCGATTTCCTATATCACCAAATAAAAACGAAAAGGAGACTATCATTATGAAAAAATGGGTTTGTACAGTATGCGGTTATGTTCATGAAGGAGATGAGGCACCTGAGAAATGTCCACAGTGTGGTGTTCCGGCTTCCAAATTTAAGGAGCAGTCTTCTGATGAGATCAGTTGGGCATGTGAGCACGAAGTAGGTGTTGCACAGGGTGCTCCGGAAGATATCATGGCTGATCTGAGAGCTAACTTTGAAGGCGAATGTTCTGAGGTTGGTATGTATCTGGCTATGGCCCGTGTTGCACACAGAGAAGGTTATCCAGAGATCGGTCTGTACTGGGAAAAAGCAGCTTACGAAGAAGCAGAGCATGCAGCTAAGTTCGCAGAACTGTTAGGTGAAGTTGTTACCCCTTCTACCAAGAAGAATCTGGAAATGAGAGTTGCTGCCGAGAATGGTGCTACCGCAGGTAAATATGATCTTGCAAAGAGAGCAAAGGCAGCTAACCTGGATGCGATCCATGACACTGTTCATGAAATGGGAAAAGACGAGGCACGTCACGGCAAAGCATTCGCAGGTCTGTTAAAGAGATACTTTGGCTAATTCGCCTTGCTGATGAAATTCCTAAAAAAGCTCCCGTCCACCAGGACGAGAGCTTTTTTATCGATGCTTTATGCATTCATGGAATGCAGTACCAGTATTTCTTCTTTCACCGCCAATATATCTTTCTCCAGATACATACAGGCCTCGTCAATATCCCGCCTTTCTAAGGCATCCACAACAGCCATATGAAAACGGCCATTAGACTCATTCTTTCTCTGCCAGGCAGACAGGAAATACTGGGAAATATAACGTGAACACTGATGTATCATCTGCTGCAGTGCCTCGCAGCCATAAACATTATTATTTAATGAATACAGATAGGTATGGAACTCATAATTCCTCTGCCAGTTTTTAGATACCACCCGATCTACATCTGCGGAATGTTTTTCCGCGATCTGACGCAGCATGGCTATATTTTCCTCCGTAAGAATGGGAAAGCTTTTTCTCAATCCCCCAAGTTCTACATCTACCCGGAACTCCAGGATATCAATGATCTCTTTTAATGTAACAGTCCGTACCTGATAACCCATTCTGGGAATGTTAGTCAAAATCCCATCTTTACAGAGCTCTACCAGTGCTTCCCGTACAGGTGACTTGCTCACGCCAAACTTTTCGATCATCTGGTTTTCCGTGAGAATATCATTCGGCTTATATTCACCATTTGTTACTGCCTCGTAAATCCCCCGGTAAACTCTCTCTTTTAAAGTTTCTTTTTGCATACATTCCCCTACGTTACAATTGATTTAGTGATGCATTTGCATCCAATGTCCTATTTTCCACGGAAAACTTATTTT
>CAVFER010000024.1:0-38021 GCA_963621525.1 bacterium
CCGTTATGGAGCAGATGAAACGAATACTCCGCAGCTTTAACCTTACGTCAGGCCCAGGAGGAACTTTCCCGTCAGCAGCTTTTATATGCAGGGGGCGGACTTTCTGACCAGCAGTACAGCCAGTATCAGGATGCAGTATCCAGTGCCCAGATTAATTACGATCAGGCGAAATATAACTATGAAACACAGTTAGAATACAGCCAGATCACAGCGCCGATCGAAGGCCTGGTAGAGATCTGTAATGTGGAAAATTATGATAATGTATCCCAGGGAAATCTGATCTTTGTTATTTCCGGTCAGGGAAGCAGAGTAGTATCTTTCTCCACGACAGAGCGTATCAGAGGTTATCTGAAAGAAGGAGATACTATTGATGTGGAAAAGGACGGACAGACATACGAAGGTACGGTTTATGAGGTAAGTACCATGGCAGATGAAACTACAGGCCTTTATAAGGTAAAGGCTTCTGTAGATGCAGATGTGGTCCTTCCTACCGGGTCTGAAGTGAAGTTATATGTTACTTCTGAAAAAGCAGAGGAAGTTATGACGATTCCTGTAGACTCTGTTTATTATGAAAACGGTGAACCTTATGTGTATACATATGCAGACGGAAAAGTATGGCAGAAGTTTATTGAAGAAGGAATTTTTGACTCCGATGTGCTGGAAGTAAAATCTGGCCTTACTATGGATGATATGGTAGTTACTACCTGGAGCTCAGAGCTGTATGACGGAGCAGAAGTAAGATTAAAAGGGGAGAGTACACAGGATAGCAGCACTGGTGATGCAGAAGGAGTGCCTGCAGGCGGACCGGAAGGCAGCGCACCGGGAGGAGAAGCTCCAATGATCGGAAATAAGGTACAGTAAGGAGGACGACGCAATGAATGGTTTAACAAAATTTGTCCTCAAACGGCCTATTACAACGTTGATGGCAGTGCTTTGCCTGATCGTATTCGGATACACTTCTGTAACCAGCATGAGTCTGGAAAATATCCCGGATATGGAAATGCCTGTACTGATGGTCATGACCACTTATTCCGGAGCGAGCCCTGAGGACGTAAACGAAATCATTACAAAGCCGATTGAGGATCAGGTAGGAACTTTAAGCGGCCTTAAATCCGTCACCTCTAATTCCAGTGAAGGCAGTTCCATGGTCATGCTGGAATATGAATACGGCACTGATACAGATGAGGCATATGATGACCTGAAAAAGAAGGTAGACCTTGTAAAAAACAGTCTTCCTGACGATGCGGGAGATCCTACGATCATGGAAATGGATATGAACTCCATGCCCTGTGTTACCTTATCTATTGAAAATACTTCTCAGGAAAATCTGTATTCCTATGTAGAAGATAAGATCCAGCCGGAGTTTGAAAAGATCGCCCAGGTAGCAGATGTAAGTGTCCGTGGTGGTTCTGATGAATATATTAAGATCCAGATCATTCCGGAAAAATTAAGTCAGTATAAAATGACCATGGCTTCTGTTGCAGCAGACATTGCAGCAGCAGATATTTCCTATCCTTCTGGTGATACCCAGGTGGGAAGCTTAAAACTTTCTGTTTCCACCCGTACCACCTATGATACCGTAGATCTGTTAAAACAGATCCCACTGACCAGTGCAGACGGAAGTACCGTTTACCTGGAAGATGTGGCAGATGTATATACCGCAAAAGAGGAAAATGACGGTATTGCCCGTTACAATGGAAATGATACGGTTTCTCTTTCTATTACAAAGCAGCAGAGTGAAACAGCAGTTTCTGTTTCCAATGCAGTGAAAAAGACCATTGCAAACCTGGAAGGGGCCGATGAAAACTTACATATTATTACAGTACGTGATGACGCAGACAGTATTATAAGCTCTTTAAAGGATGTAGGACAGACACTGGTTATGGCGATTGTTATCTCTATGATCATCATCTGGCTGTTCTTTGGTGATTTAAAAGCATCCCTGATCGTAGGTACTTCCATTCCTATCTCTATTTTGTCGGCTTTGATCCTGATGAGCTTAATGGGCTTTACCTTAAATACTATCACCATGAGTGCATTAACACTTGGCGTTGGTATGATGGTAGATAACTCTATCGTTGTTCTGGAGAGCTGTTTCCGTATGACGGCAAATCGACGGGGAGGTTTTGTAGAATATATGCAGGATGCCTTGGAAGGTACCAGTCTGGTATGGGAGTCCGTCCTTGGCGGTACAGCTACCACCTGCGTTGTATTCCTTCCGCTGGCATTTTTACAAGGCATGACAGGGCAGATGTTTAAGCCTTTGGGATTTACCATTGTATTCTGTATGGCAGCATCCCTGATTTCATCTATTACCATTGTACCTCTGTGTTATATGGCTTATAAGCCAAAGGAGAGAACATCAGCCCCCTTATCCAGACCTGTTAAAAATCTTCAGTCTGGTTACAGAAAGCTGATGAGCACCCTTCTTTACAGATCCAAGCTGGTTATGTTTACCTCCATTGCACTTCTGGTTTTGGCCCTTTTTGTCGGAAAAAATCTGAAAATGGAGCTGATGGCTTCAGATGATGAAGGTGAGATCACAGTAACCGTAGATACAAGACCGGGACTTCAGTCCGAGAAGGTAGACGAGATTTTAAAGCAGGTAGAGGCTATTATCAGTCAGGATGAAAACCTGGATTCTTATATGACTTCCTATGGCAGTTCCAGAGGAGGCAGCAGTTCTGCTACTATAACCGGTTATCTGAAGGATGACCGTACCATGGAAACGGCAGATGTGGCAGCAAAATGGCAGCAGGAGCTTTCTGATATTACAAACTGCGATATTACAGCAGAAGCTGGTTCTTCCATGAGCATGATGTCTGCTACCAGACAGAGCTATGAGGTGATCTTAAAGGGAACAGATTATGATGAAGTAAAAGAAGTAACCAATTCCATTGTAGAAGAGTTAAAAACAAGGGATGACGTAACAAAGATCCATTCTGACGTGGAAAACTCATCTCCGGTAGTAGAAGTAAGAGTAGATGCCTTAAAGGCCAAGTCAGCAGGACTTACGCCATCACAGATCGCATCTGCAGTAAGCAACTGCATCGATGGTGTAAAGGCAACCACGATCCAGGTGGACGGTGAAGATATTGATGTAAAAGTACAGTATGCAGAAGATGAGTACAAGAGCATTGACCAGGTACGTGGTATCGTTCTTACCACAGGAAAAGGCGGTTCGGTAGCTTTGTCTGATGTGGCAGATGTAAAATTCGTAGACAGCCCTTCTTCTGTAGCAAGAGAAGATAAGGAATATAAGGTAACCATTACTGCAGAATACACAGATAAGGCTACCCAGAATACCAGAAACCAGATTCAGGAAGAAGTAGTAAAGCCTCATCTGACCAGTACCGTAAGCATCGGTTTAAACTCCAGAGACCAGTCTATGAACGAGGAGTTTGCATCCCTGTTTAAGGCACTTGCTATTGCAGTATTCTTGATCTTTGTTGTAATGGCAGCTCAGTTTGAGTCTATTAAATTCTCAGGAATGGTCATGACAACCATCCCATTCAGCTTGATCGGTGCATTTGGACTGCTGTGGCTTACAGACTGCTCCATCAGTATGGTTTCCCTCATCGGATTCCTTATGCTGATCGGTACCGTTGTAAATAATGGTATTTTGTTCGTGGACACTGCAAACCAGTATAGGGGAACCATGAACCGTGACACAGCCCTTATTGAAGCAGGTGCTACCCGTATCCGCCCTATTTTGATGACAACTCTGACGACCGTTGTTTCCATGATACCTATGGCATTTAGCGGAACCACTACAAAGAGCCTTGCTGTTGTAGATATCGGTGGTCTGACAGCGTCTACTATCCTGTGTTTGCTGATGCTTCCTGTTTACTACCGTCTGATGAGTGGTAAGGAAAATCCTGATGATCTTGTGCCACCGGCGAAGAAGCGTAAACGTACCAGAGAGAATATTTTCGGAAAGATAAAAGGATTATTTGCAGGATTTAACAAAAAAGGAAACAAGGAACAGGATAAATAAGTAAGGACAACAGGAATAAAGAAAGAAGGATGACCATGAGGAAACATAAATATGGTACATTTTCCAGATCATTTAACCGTGTGCTTGCAGCCGCTTTAACAGCGGCTGTGGCAGCGGGGACTGTGCCTGTATACAATGTGTATGCGGCAAGCCCTTCTTTTGCCCGGACCGAAGAGGAATGGACAAAATTAAAGGATAATGTGATCGAATATGATGAGTTGGAAGCACTGGTTCATGAGTACAACGCTACCGTGCAGAATAACCAGTATACTTACCAGAAGTTCCGTCAGGACTATGGGGATACCAATGAGGAAGTAGCTCAGGAATATTATAAGCTGGCTCAGGACTATTACAACGATATGTCCGGTGATGATGATGCTTCTGCACGTATGTCGGACCTGAATTTACAGATTCAGGGGGACAATATGCAAAAACAGGGAGATGAGACACTAGAAGACAGTAAGATCTATCTCTTCACTTATGAGCAGGCAGAAAAGAACCTGGTTGTTACGGCTCAGTCAGATATGATCTCTTATTATGAGAACCTGATCCAGAAGGAGCAGGCAGAGGCAACCCTTACAGAGGCAAAGGAAAATCTGGATCTGGCACAGACAAAGCTTTCTGCAGGTACCATTACCCAATTAGACCTGCTGACAGCTCAGGAAAATGTGCAGACAGCAGAAAATAACCTGACCCAGCTGGAAAATACAATTAAGAACCTAAAAGAGAATTTCCAGGTGCTTTTAGGCTGGAGCTACAATGACTCCCCGGAGATCGGAAGTCTGCCGGAGGTGGATGAAAATGAGATAGCGGCGATGAACCCGGATACAGATCTGGCTCAGGCGCTGGAGAATAACTATACATTAAAGATCAATGAGCGGAAGCTGGAAAATGCGAAAAATGAGACAGTAAAGAACCAGCTGACCACAGCCATTGCCAATAATAAAAAGCAGATCGGTGCATCTTTATCCAGCGCCTACAAAAAAGTGCTTTCTGCCCAGATTTCTTTACAGCAGGCCCGGACAAAAGCACAGCTTGAGCAGACCAATCTTTCCAATGCAGCCTTAAAGATGGCAGCGGGAATGATGACAAAAAATGATTACGATGCCCAGGAACGGGCTGTAAAAACAAGCGAAAATTCAGTAAAAACAGCCCAGATCAGCCTGTTAAGTGCAGTGGAGAATTATAAATGGGCTGTAAAGGGACTGGCAGCAGCACAGTAGGAAGGAGGCAGCTTGTATGTTTTTAAAGAATAAATATGGAAAAAAATGGAAACTGCAGGCGGCGAAGTTTTTACGGGCAGGTGTGTTTTGCGTGGCGTTGGCTGGTGTTGGACTGCTCACTGCCTATGCAGATGAGTTTGCAGACCGTCCGGGAGAGGTAGAAGGAAGTTCCAAGATCCAGGTGGGAAATGCAGACGGCTCTGACGCGGAAAAAGAGGACACCAAAGGCTCTGACACTACTTTGTGGATGGGACAAGTGGAAACCGATGAGACGAAGCTGCAGGATAATCAGTTAGAATATAGTGAACTGTATACACTGATCTTACGGTATAATCCTACCATTGAGCAGTCTTTAATCAGTTTTAACCAGTCTTTGGAAGATTATGCCAATGCTTGGGATGAATTAAAGTTTGGGCAGTCAAGTGCCTACACAGACCAGCAGACTGCAAAAAGAGATGGAGACAGCGAAAATTACGCTTATTACAGCCAGGAAAAGGCTGTTTACAAATCTGCTTCCAGCATGTACAAAAAAATGTATGACAGCATGAAAAAGGCCAGTGATAAAAGCGTAAGGACCATGAGCCGCCAGCTGACAGTGGCAGCCCAGTCCCTGATGATGACTTATGAGACTTTAAGCCTTCAGAAAGATACACTGACAAAACAGGTAGAGGTATATGAAAAGTCTTTAAACCTGGAAAAAACAAAACAGACAGCAGGAATGTCCACAGCCGCAGATGTACTGGAAAAAGAAAACCAGCTTTTAAGTGCTAAGAGCAGTCTTTCTTCTCTGGAAGAAAGCTTAAACAGTACTTACAGCAGTCTCTGCCTTATGGTAGGACGGGATACAGACAGCGGACTTGTGATCTGTGAGATCCCGGCAGCCGACCTTTTAAGGGCAGACAGTATGGATCTGGAAGCAGATACGAAAAAGGCTATTGGAAATAACAGTTCTCTGATCAACAGCCGTGGCACAAAGGCAACTTCTACAGCAGCAAAAAATAACAGAAATGCTACTGTAGAAGAAGGAGAGCAGAACCTGACCATTCAGATGAACCAGCTTTATGAAGATGTACTGCTGAAAAAGAGCGAACTTCAGGCAGCACAGACTGCGTTCCAGAAGGCAGAAGGACAGAAGAAGAATGCTGATATTAAATATAGCGCTGGTTTATTAAGCCAGGAAGAATATCTCGCAGAAGAAATGAACTATATTTCCAAGACAGCAAGCTACAAGGCAGCTGACCTGGCGTTTACCCAGGCGGCAGATACTTATGACTGGGCCGTTATGGGAATCACACAGTAGGATTTAGGGTATAGGCAGACTTCGGAGAGGGCGTTGAACTTGAAGGATATTTATGTTAAAATGCAGGCATGTGTATTGTAATGCCTGCATTTTTTGCGGTGTTTTAATAAGGAGGACTTGGCCCATGGTACGACTCATTCTCATTGGAAAACGTATCTACGATAAATTTTCAGAAGATGAGATGACGGTGTATGCGGCCCAGGTCTCCTTTTTTGTGATCCTTTCTTTTGTCCCCTTTCTGATGCTGCTTCTGACGGCGATCCAGATGATCCCGGGGATCTCTAAGGCGGATTTTTTAGAAATTGTCATGGATATTATACCAACGGAGTATAAATCTCTTGCATTTCGTGTAGTAAATGACCTGATGATAAAATCCCCGGCAACCATGATCTCTGCAACGGCTGTAACGGCTCTCTGGTCTGCCGGAAGAGGTATGTTCAGTGTGGCAAGAGGCTTAAACCGGGTCAATGGAAGGGGAAGAAAGCACTGGTATGTGTTCAACCGTCTGATTTGCTGCGGTTATACCATTCTCTTTATTGCGGTGTGCATTCTGTCTATGGGCCTTCTGGTGTTTGGACGGACGCTCCAGAACTTTATCCAGAGTCATTTTCCGTTGATTGCACCTGTTACCGGCTATGTGATCCAGATGCGCCAGTTATGGGGCGCATGTGTTCTCCTTGTTTTCTTTTTAGGCATTTACTGCCTGGTTCCGGACCGGAAAGAGAATATCAAAGCAGTTTTGCCGGGAGCTGTATTTTCCACAGCCGGTTGGATGCTCTTTTCTCTTACATTTTCTCTGTATTTTAATTTCACAGGCGGGAAAAACTATTCTTATATGTACGGCAGCCTTGCAGCCATTGCATTGTCGTTTTTGTGGCTTTATATCTGCATGTGCATTTTGTTTATGGGGGCCGAGCTCAACTGGTACATAGCACCCTAATTTGCGAAGTAGTTAGGGAAGAACTGGAAAAATTCTCTGGATACCCGGCTGACCATGCCATGCTTCCTGGCAATCAGCGCAATGCGGCTCATGACTCCCTGATCTTTCAGGGGGATTTTTAATAAGTCTTCCCCCCCTGCCTTTGCCATGGAGGAAGGCACAAGGGCGATACCGGCACCACACTGGGCCCAGGTCATACTGGTCCTGGCATCATCGTTGATGCACAGATAATCCGGGGCAGTGCCGGGAAAACAGTGGCTGATAAAAGGTTCCCATCTGCGATAGACAATAAGAGGACAGGAAGCCAGGGAAGCTACGGCTATGGAAGCTGCAGCTGGGTCTGGGAAAAATTCCGGTTTTCCTACGGCCATCATAGGCTCTGCCTCTAAAAAGTGGCACTGGTAAGATTCTGTAGGAAGTGGAGTCCTTACCACCGCAACTTCGATGAGGCCGGAATTAAGCTGGTCTATTAGCTCATATGTATTTCCCTCACTGATGCGAAGGGTCACTTCCGGATGAAGGCTGACAAAAGAGGAGAGTGCCCGGATCAGTCTGGGAGTCTGGACCGAGGAGATCATACCCATATGCAGGGGACCTTTTAACCCCTGGCCCATCTGCTGCAGTTCATCAGAGACGGCCGTGGTCAGATGCAAAATGTGCAGCGCTTTTTCATAGAAAACCTTTCCTGCTTCTGTGAGAAAAATACTCCGGGAACCTCGTTCAAAAAGAACTACGCCCAGTTCCTCTTCCAACAGTTTCATCTGGGCGCTTAATGGAGGCTGGGAGATATGCAGGGATTTGGCAGCTGCAGAGATATTTCCCTCATTTACGATCGCTACAAAATATTCCATCTGTTTCAGATTCATAAAAGCACCTCTTTCCCATGATGTTTATAAAACTATCTATACGATAAATATATAATTTCCATATCAAATCAATATTTTAAATATAGATTTTCATGTGCTATAATACCAGACAGTTAAATAAAATACAATATTTTATAGGAGAAATGCATTATGAAGCGATTGCTCAGTTACATGTGTGCCTACAAAAAAGAGAGCATACTGGGACCGCTGTTTAAGATGTTAGAGGCCAGCTTCGAGTTGTTTGTGCCTTTGGTAGTGGCCAGTATGGTAGACGTAGGTATTGCAAACGGAAGTGTATCTTATGTAGTGCGTATGGGAGGTCTTCTTTTGTTCCTTGCAATCATTGGACTGACCTGTTCCCTGACGGCTCAGTACTTTGCAGCTAAGGCAGCAACAGGAACAGCCACCGCACTGCGAAATAACCTGTTTTCCCATATTGGTACTTTATCTTATACAGAGATCGATACCATAGGAACCTCCACACTGATCACCCGAATGACCAGCGATATTAACCAGGTGCAAAACGGTATCAACATGACTCTGCGTCTGCTGTTACGTTCCCCATTTGTTGTATTCGGTGCCATGGTCATGGCATTTACAGTAGATGCCCATACAGCAATGGTATTTGCAGTAACCATTCCGGTGCTGTGTGTAGTGGTATTTGGCATTATGTTAATAAGTATGCCATTATACCAGGCAGTACAGAAACAGCTGGATAAAGTTCTTTTGACTACGAGAGAAAATCTCATGGGTGTCCGTGTGATCCGGGCTTTTAACCGTCAGGAAAATGAGAGAGCGAAGTTTGAAGAAGAAAACGGCAGCCTGGTAAAGATGCAGGTATTTGTTGGAAAGATCTCCGCATTGTTAAATCCTGTTACTTATGTGATCATCAATATTGCTACCGTGGCTGTGATCTGGGTAGGTGCAGAAAGAGTAGATGCCGGGATCATCAGTCAGGGAAAAGTCATTGCTCTTGTAAACTATATGGCCCAGATCCTGGTTGAGCTGATCAAAATGGCAAACCTCATCATCCTGATCTCCAAGGCAGTTGCCTGCATGAGACGTGTGGACAGTATATTCGAGATCAAAAGTAGTATTAAGGAAAAAACTCATGAGATAAAAACTCGTGACACTAAAAGTGTGGAGGAAACCGTACAGAAGATTAGCGCAGAAACTGCAAAAGTGGAATTTAACCATGTGGATTTCGCCTATGCAGGTGCAAAATCCGATTCCCTTACAGACATTTCCTTTAAGGCAATGAAAGGGCAGACCATTGGTGTTATTGGCGGTACTGGTTCCGGTAAGTCTACTCTGGTAAACTTAATTCCAAGATTTTATGATGTAAGAGAAGGAAAAATTCTTATTGACGGAGCAGATGTTAGAGACTTATCCCTTACAGAATTAAGACATGCCATTGGTGTAGTACCTCAGAAAGCGGTTCTCTTTAAGGGAACTCTTCGTGACAACATGCGCTGGGGTAAGGAAGATGCTACTGATGAAGAGATCTGGCATGCACTGGATGTTGCTCAGGCAAGAGATTTTATTGAAGCCAAAGGCGAAGGTCTTGATCTGATGATCGACCAGGGCGGTCACAACTTATCCGGTGGTCAGCGTCAGCGTCTTACCATTGCAAGAGCACTGGTACGGAATCCGCAGATTTTGATTATGGACGACAGTGCTTCTGCCCTTGACTTTGCAACCGATGCAAGATTGAGAAAGGCAATCCGGGAAAATACAAAGGATATGACAGTATTTATCGTATCCCAGAGAGCGACCACCATCCGCAATGCAGATATCATTCTGGTACTGGATGATGGAAAACTGGCAGGTATTGGAGATCACAAACAGCTTCTGAAGGAATGCGATGTTTACAGGGAGATATGTCTGTCACAGCTGTCAAAAGAGGAGGTGGAACGGGATGAACAGTAAAAAGCCAAAAATGAGCCGGGATAAAAGCATCGAAACATTAAAAAGAGTCCTTGATTATATTGCAGCTTACAGATGGGCCGTATGTTTATCCCTTCTGTTAGCATTAGTTACAGTTGCATTTACCCTTTATATCCCAATTCTTACAGGTAAAGCAGTAGATGAGATCGTAAGTCGGGGAAATGTGGATTTTGAGGCCTTGATCAGTATTATTAAAAAGATCATCATAGCAATGGCAGCTACCGCCATCAGCCAGTGGCTTATGAATCATATTAACAACATTATCACCTACAGAGTAGTAAAAGACATCCGTACCAAGGCTTTCGGACATCTGGAAGTCCTTCCTTTAAGTTATATCGACTCCCATCCGTCAGGTGATATCATCAGCCGTATTATCGCGGATATCGATCAGTTTTCCGAAGGCCTGCTAATGGGATTTACCCAGTTTTTTACAGGACTGATGACTGTTTTAGGAACCCTGCTTTTCATGGTTTCCATTAATCCGCTGATCACACTGGTAGTAGTAGTTTTAACACCTATTTCTCTGTTTGTGGCAAGTTTCATTGCAAAAAAAACGTATGTTATGTTTAAACACCAGTCGGAAACCAGAGGTGAACTGACCACTCTGACCGATGAAATGCTGGGAAATATGAAGGTGGTCCAGGCCTTTGGCTATCAGAAAGAGGCAGAAGAGCGTTTTGAAAAGATCAATAACAAGCTGGCCGGATACAGTCTGCGTGCTACTTTCTTCTCATCCATTACCAATCCGGCTACCCGTTTTGTAAATAGCCTGGTTTATGCAGCGGTTGGTATTACGGGCGCTTATGCAGCCATTCGCGGCTTTATGAGCGTTGGACAGCTTACCAGCTTCTTAAGCTATGCAAACCAGTATACAAAGCCGTTTAACGAGATTTCCGGCGTTGTAACGGAGCTTCAGAATGCTCTTGCATCTGCAGCCAGAGTATTTGAGCTGATCGATGAAAAAACCATTCTGGAAGATAAGAAAGATGCCACAGACCTTGAAAATGTAAAGGGTCAGGTGGAGATCGAACATGTAAATTTCTCCTATACCCCGGACAAACCGCTGATTGAAGAACTGAACCTTTCTGTAAAGCCTGGTGAGAGAGTGGCTATCGTAGGACCTACCGGCTGCGGAAAGACTACCGTGATCAATCTGCTCATGCGTTTCTATGATGTAAATTCCGGCTCTATTAAGGTAGAAGGAAATGACATCCGTGACGTGACCAGAAAGAGCCTTCGTACCAGCTACGGTATGGTGCTTCAGGAGACCTGGTTAAAATCCGGTACCATACGTGACAATATTGCCTATGGAAGACCGGAAGCAACGCAAGAAGAGATCATTAATGCAGCCAAAGAGGCCCATGCACACAGTTTTATCATGCGAATGCCTCAGGGCTATGACACAGTGATCAGTGAGGATGGCGGAAACCTGTCTCAGGGACAGAAGCAGCTTTTGTGTATTGCCAGAGTTATGCTCTGTCTCCCGCCGATGCTGATCCTTGATGAGGCAACCTCTTCTATCGATACCCGTACAGAGATCCGTGTCCAGAAGGCCTTTGCGAAGATGATGGAAGGAAGGACAAGCTTTATTGTAGCTCATCGTCTTTCTACTATTCGGGAAGCAGATATGATCCTTGTTATGCGTGACGGACATATTGTAGAAAAAGGAAAGCATGAAGAATTGCTGGCAAAGAACGGCTTTTATGCTGAAATCTACAACAGCCAGTTTGCTGCTGTTGGATAAAAAACGTTAAGTTTAGAAAGAAACTTGTAAAGTCAGCCTCATTTTGAAAATAGGGGCTGACTTTTTTTAAGACTATCTGTATAATAAAGTCTAAATGATAATGATATGGATGGTGATCTGCTGCATCCAAAAGGAGGAATTTTTTATTATGGAAACCGATCCGCAATCGGCCAGTATTTTTACACAGCTTCTTATTCTTCTGATATTTACTTTTATAAGAGGGTATTTTGCAGGAGCAGAGATGGCTGTGGCTTCTGTAAACAAAAACAAGATCCACAGGTTAAAAGAACAGGGTAACAGAAAAGCAGCCCTGATCGAACGCCTGATGGAAGAGTCGACAGCATTTTTATCTGCGATCCAGCTGATCGTTACATTGGCAGGTTTTCTCTCCAGCGCGATAGCTGCAACAGGACTCACCGGAATGTTGACCGTAAAGATGAATGGATGGGGTGTGCCTGGAAGCAGAACGGCTGCAATGGTCATCGTTACCGTTATCTTGGTTTATGTGAATCTGGTATTTGGGGAACTGATTCCTAAACGAATGGCTTTGCAGAATGCGGAGAGATTCAGTTTGTCCTGTATTGGACTGGTGTATTTTATGTCTTGTGCAGTAAAGCCTTTTGTAGGTATTTTAAATGTTTCTACTAGAGGAATCTTAAAGATTATCGGTATGCATCATGAAAATCTGGAAACTGATGTTTCAGAGGAAGAAATCAAATCACTTCTGGAAACAGGAAGTGAGACTGGTGTATTTAATGAGATCGAAAAAGAGATGATTACTTCGATTTTCTCATTTGATGATAAAAAAGCAAAAGAAGTCATGGTTCCAAGACAGGACATGGTAGCTATTGATATCGATGAACCGGTGGATTCTTATTTGGACGATATCTTACAGTCCATGCATTCCAAGATTCCGGTATATCAGGAAGATATTGATAATATCATTGGCATTCTTTCCACCAAGGCGTTGACCATTGAAGCCAGAAAGAAGTCCTTTGAAAACCTGGATATCCGTTCTCTTTTGACGCCTGCTTATTTCGTCCCTGAAAATCGGCGTACAGATGCTCTTTTCAGGGAAATGCAGCAGAAAAAAGAAAAACTGGCTGTCCTTATTGATGAATACGGCGGCGTATCAGGTATGGTTACTTTGGAAGATCTGATCGAGGTGATCGTAGGTGACATCCACGAAGAATACGAAGAAGTAGAACCGGAGATCATCGAACTGGAGCCGGGACATGTGTACAGCATTTCAGGAAGCGTTGCTCTGTCAGATCTGGAAGAGGAATTTCATCTGGAGATTGACAGTGTATGCGATACATTATCCGGTTATATCATGGAAGTTTTAGGTTATATCCCCTCAGAAAAAGCACTTCCGCTGACAGTTGCCACCCCGGAAGCAGATTACGAGATCTTAAAAATGGAAGATCGTGTGATCGACCGGGTAAAAATGACCCTGAAAGAGGTGCAGACCTTGGAAAATGGGGATGCAACATAAAAATTCAAGCAGTCCTGCTTTACTAGGGGGACTGCTTGTTTGTTTTTAAGAAAGCTATTGCTGTTTCATTCTGTGCAGAAATATGATATGATTAAAAATGAGCATAAATGTCAGGAGGTGCAGATATGGGAAGCTATTTGAATCCAGGAAATCTTTCATTTCGCGGCAGTTTGCGTTCTAAAATATATGTGGACAAAAGCGAATTGATTGCAAGGACCAATGAAGTTCTATGTACAGAACAGAAATATATCTGCGTAAGCCGTCCGAGAAGATTTGGTAAGTCAATGGCAGCTAATATGCTTGCAGCATACTATGATCGAAGTGAAAATACAGGGGAGTTGTTTCAGAATCTTGCGATCAGCAAAGATGGATCTTATCAGGAAAATCTGAATCAGTATGATGTGATCAAGATTAGTATGCAGGAATTTTTAAGCATGTCAAAAACAATGAAAGAAATGCTGGAGATGCTTAAAAATTATCTGGTATCAGATTTTAAGGAAACATATGGTGAAGTACAATTTCGGGATGAAAAGAATTTGATCCAGGTTATGAAAGATGTCTTTGCTTATACCAGGTGTCCTTTTGTGATCCTGATTGATGAATGGGATTGTTTGTTTCGGGAGTATAAGCAGGATAAAGAGGCACAGAGAAAATATCTGGATTTTCTGCGGGTATGGTTGAAGGATAAGGATTACGTGGCACTTGCTTATATGACGGGAATCCTTCCAATTAAAAAATATGGTTCTCATTCTGCGTTGAATATGTTTACCGAATATTCTATGACAAATCCAAGAGAAATGGCAGAATATTTTGGTTTTACAGAAGCGGAAGTAAAAGCATTATGTGAAAGGTTCCATAGGGATTTTGAAGAAACCCGCGCCTGGTACGATGGATGAGAAGGCAGTGGCAGAAGGGATTGATAAAGCACACAGAGAAATTTCAATCCTTCAATATAATAATGAAAATGCATTAAGCTGCACGATCAATCTGGCATTTTATTATGCCAGAGAATATTATACGATTGTCCGAGAACTGCCTGCGGGAAAAGGTTTTGCAGATGTTTGCTTTATTCCGAGAAAAATGCATTTTGATAAACCGGCAGTGATCATGGAATTAAAATGGGATAAAAGCGCAAAAGGTGCTATCAGTCAGATTAAAGAGAAGCAGTATGTGGATGCTCTGAAGGAATATCAGGGGAATTTACTTCTGGTGGGAATTAATTACGAGAAAGATGCAAAGACACATACCTGCGTGATCGAACAGGCATATAAGAATTAACAGGTGTAAATAGAACGAAAAAATAAGTTCCTCTGGATTTTTGCTTGGCAGAAATTCAGGGGAACTTTTGTGTTTTATTCGATCTGGAATCCATACACACCCTTAAAGGAAGAATATCCGTCATCCGCCATGACAGTGGTACCGTTGATGGCGCTGGCTTCCGGCAGGGACATGAGCCAGATGGCATTGGCGATCTCTTCTGGTAAGATGATACTTGCCGAGCTATTCGGACAAAAGACCTAACCTTTGGTTAATGGTTATCCCATACGATCCACAGTACAATATTTGTACGGTGGATTTTTATTTTTGCGGAAAGGAGGGCACGCACTTGAACCGAAGGTATCTCACAGCCGTCACGCCGCTGCCCAATCATGTTTTGCAGGTGGATTTTGTGTCTGGTAGTCGGATTTTGCTGGACATGAAGCCGCATCTGGACAAGATCCGGTTTCGCCCGCTGGCAGATGCGCGGGTATGGAACAGCGCTGTGACCAACGGAATTTTTGTCCGCTTCGGTGATGTGGAGCTGAGCCATGATGAGATCTTGTCCATGGCGGAACAGGAGCATTGACTCCGTTTATCTGAAAAAGGAGAAGAAAATGATGAAACACTTAAATAAATATATGTATCTTGCTTTGGCGCTGGTGCTGTGCCTGAGTCTTGCCGCCTGCGGCGAGAGCAACGAAGACTATGGTGATGACGGCAGCGACTACAATTTATATGGCGTTCCGGATTCCTTTGAGGGGCTGGTAAAAGACTCCGAGCAGATGTCGAACCTCTACCTCTACGGCGGTGCGTGGAAAGGTGAGGACGGCGGCACGCTGATCTCCGCCACCAACGACGATGGTGACGAGGTTCGCTTTGCGCTGTACGACTCGGACGAAGAGGTGACCGCCAGCGGCTTCATCCAGTTCGTGCCGGACTATGACTACGACTATTTCTACAATGAGCACGACGGCGTGGCCTACCGCAGCTGGTTCGACGATGTCGGCGCCCTGCATGTGGCCGAGTTTGGCACCTTTACGCAGATGACCGGCGACATCGATTTTGAGATGATGGCGGGCACCTGGTACCTGGACGCCGAGGCGGATGCGCCCAGCATCCTTGTGTTTGACGAAAACGGCGGCTGGGAGTTTCTGGAGCGTCCCGGCGGCGACTTTCTTATTTTCGCGCCGCCGGATCTCAGCGCTGCCCTTTTCCTGGACACCGCTTATGACAAGGAGGTCTATGACCAGAAAATCGTGGAGTCCTATGCTGCGGCGGATATGGGTGAGACCTATCAAAACATTTTTTCGCAGCTGTATTTGAGCGATGAAGAATGAGGAGGATGCTGCATGAGGAGAAAAAAGTCATATCTTCTGGCGGGACTGGTGTTCCTACTTTTCCTGCTGTGTACAGCCTGCGGCAATTCTGACGATGTCGCGGGAGATGATTGGCGCACGACCGGCGTGGTGGTTGGCAGCGGCACCATTGCCCATGACGGCGAGAGTGTGGATGTGCTGGTCACAGTGTGTGAGAGCAGCGCGTCCTTCTACCGGGATCTGCCGGAACAGGTCCTCTTTGACAGCGTATCCTTTCCTATGAACATCCCTGACGCGGAGCAGTCATTCAGCGCCATCTCCTTTGACGATATGGACGGTGACGGGGAAAGTGATGTTCTGGTGAGCTTCATCCACGAAAATGGTGACGCCACCGAGCTGGTCTGGATCTGGGACCCGGTGGAGCGCTATGTCTTCCGGGAGGACCTCTCCACTGTTACACTCAGCGGCGGTGACCTCAGCGAGTATGTGGGGCTTTGGGAATATCAGGGGGAGAACCTCTGGCTGCGCATCCACGAGGACGCCACATGGGAATTTGTGAACGACCAGGACGATGTCATCGAATACGGTGCGCTGTGGGTGGACGAAAACGGCGTGACGCTCCACTTTGACGGCAGCGGCGACACCCTGCAGCTGGACAGCACCGTCAGCTGGCAGGGGAACAGCTATCTCATTGAATTCGCCTGCTCGACCGACTGGCAGTACAACGAGGGGGACTGGGCGCAGGTTTTTACCAAGAGCTACAAAGACACAGCTAAGCGCATGCAGTTGGACAGCATTTCACCCGAAGCTGCCGTCATGGATATCGACACCGTTAATCCTTACAGCAGCCTGTATTTCAGCCTTTACTACTAAGAGGAGGGACAGCTATGAGAAAGAAACGCAATGATTTTGACGCGGTGGGCGTTGAGCGGATGACGGACGCCGAGCTGTCAAAGAAACTGGGAGGCTATCAGAGAACGGAGAGCATCAGCATATCGCTGGGCGTTATTCTGGTGATCACCGCGTGCATTTCAATGTTTATACAGTATGACCCCTTTTTTGTCTGCGCTTTGGCGTTCCCTGGCGTGGCGCTGTTCCTGCTGGTGGCCAAGCCCGCCCAAACGAAGAAAAAAGCGCTGATGCAGCAGCAGTTGGGCGGCTTCTTCCGCACCGAACTGACAAAGGCCTTTGGCCCGGAGCCGGAGCCGGCCACGCTGCCCATCGACTGGGGGTACCTGGCGGCGGCAAAGCTGTCGACGGTCTCCTTTACGGAGTGCACCGTGACGGACTTCCACGAGGGCGAGCACAAGGGGCTGCGGTTCTCCGCAGCCAATGTGGAGCTGCGCCGCACCGTGGAGGAAAGATCCGGTCCCGCCGATGACGACTGGATGATCCGGACCGAGACGCTGTTCCGCGGCATCGTGGTCCGCTGCAAGGACATCTGTGACCCGACGCTGGACATTGCCCTGAACGATATGTTCCAGGAGCGGAAGAAGGACGACATCACCGCCCCTGCCGCCTTCCGGAAGCACTTTGCCGCTCACACGGCGGATGGCCGGGAGGCGGACGATCAGGTCACACCGCAGCTGCGTGACCTAGTACAGAAGCTGGAGACATCTTCCAGAACTTCCAAGCTGTGCGGTCTTATTCTCCGTGACGGCGATCTGACGCTGGCTCTGAACACCCGGTATGTGTTTGCGGGCGTTCCGGAGTGGCTGGATCTGCGGGACATCGACGGCATCCGCAAGTGGTTCACCGCCTCGCTGACCGGTATGGGAAATCTGCTGGATCTGATAACGGAAAGCCTCGCCCTGACCGGCGGGATGGAATAAGGAGAAGAATATGGCAGAACAGAAAACGAACATGACAGATGAACCCCGTTCCTCCCCTTTTGGACGCAAACGACACCAATACCCCCCCTGCCTAGCCATACCCATTGCAGCGGCAGCGGGTATATCCGCGGAACTTATCGCGGCCTGACCACGGAGCTGTGTACCGTCCGGCTGACGGAAGTCAGCGAGTTTCAGCGGGAGGAGACCGGCCTGTGGGAAAAGAACGAGCAGGAGGTCTACACCGGCCAGTGGATGCTGTGCCAGCTGAACCGGGAATTTCCTACATGGCTGACCATCTGACCGACTTCTGTTTGTGGATGCGGTAACAGAACCAGCCGCCGGTATCGTAAAAAGAGATCCCCGCCCATAGCGGCAGGAAGGAGGACATATGAAGAGTATCAAAGTTATCGTGATCGGTTTCATTCTTGCGATAGCGCTTGTGGTATGGCCCGTAGAATATACGCGTAATATCACAGCAGGAACCGGCTTTCTTCTCGGGGGTGTGCTGGCAGCCTGGCTCGGGATTCGCCGCCGGAAAGGCGCACGGAAGGAATACGAGGATGATGTGCGGCGGTACACAGGCACCACGATGATGAAAGTGGTATGGATCGAGGATTCGGTCGTTAAAAGGTGGGAGCACCAGGAGGACGGAAGTGATCGGCTGTGCCGGGAGACGTACTATCTGCCGACCTATGAGTACACAGTGAATGGCACGACCTATCGGTACTCGAGCCGTCAATCGCTGTCCGGCAAGCGGGAGCTGGGGCGGCAGGTGGTGGGATACTATGACCCGGCTAAGCCGGAATGCATTACTGAAAACAGCCCCCGAAAGCCTGTTTTCGGCGGAGCTTACTGCTTTTTGTGGGCTGCATTTCTGCTGTTTTTCGGGATCATGACATTTACCGGTCAGGTCGCCTTTTCCTGATGCCAGGTATGTATAACCACTGCGATCATCTTGGAAAGAGAGTAACCAATTGATTTTTAAAAATTAGGGGGTTCGTGTGTTAATATAATCCTAGATGTCCGTTTGTTCTTTTTGTTGGCACCAAAAGACTAATCAAAAGAAAAGAGTTTGAAAAGTACATTTCTGAAGATGCGGAATTGTAGACTTTTAAAGCCTTATGTGATATTATATGTATTTGCATAAGGCTTTTCCTTTAGTGAAAGGAGCATCGGGAGATTGGGGAAAGACTTAAAAGGAAAGGAATTGGGCAAGGGCATAGGCCAGAGAAAAGATAAATATTATGTTGCTCGGTATACATCAAAAATAGGAAAAAGAATACAAAACAAGTACAATATATCAAACGAGGATAGCTTTGTATAATATGTTGTATGTTCATACCACAGCAGATTAAAAGAAGTTAGAAATGGAAAAAGTGTCTCAGGCACTTAAAGTAATATAAAATTGGTACATAATTGGTACATAAATAAAACGAAGAAAGGCGAAAACTCTTGATTTATCAGGGTTTTTGGGCAGGTAAAGGCTAATATGAAACTAGGTATCGTAGGACTTCCAAACGTAGGAAAAAGTACTCTTTTTAACTCTCTGACCAAGGCTGGTGCAGAATCTGCAAACTATCCATTCTGTACTATTGACCCCAACGTAGGTGTTGTACCGGTTCCGGATGAGCGTTTGAGCAAGCTGACTGAGATGTACAATTCTGAAAAAACAACTCCCGCAGTAATTGAGTTCGTAGATATCGCAGGCCTGGTAAAAGGCGCTTCCAAGGGTGAAGGTCTTGGCAATCAGTTCTTATCCAATATCCGTGAAGTAGATGCTATTGTCCACGTAGTACGCTGTTTTGATGATCCTAACGTAATCCATGTAGATGGAAGCGTAGACCCTGTAAGAGATATCGAAACCATTAACTTAGAGCTGATCTTCTCTGATATTGAGATCTTGGAGCGTCGTATTGCAAAGCAGTCCAAGGGCGCTTTCAATAATAAAGACCTTGCAAAAGAAGTAGAGCTGTTAAAGGCTATCAAGGCACATCTGGAAGATGGCAAGCTGGCACGCAGTTTTGAAGTAGAAGATGAGGATGACAGAGAATTTATCAATTCCCTGAACCTTCTGACCTGGAAGCCGGTTATCTTTGCTGCAAACGTAGCAGAAGATGATCTGGCAGATGACGGTGATTCCAACCACTATGTACAGGAAGTACGTGAATACGCAAAGGAGAATGACTGTGAAGTATTCGTGATCTGCGCTGAGATCGAACAGGAGATCGCAGAGTTAGATGATGATGAAAAGCAGATGTTCTTAGATGACTTAGGCTTAAAGGAATCCGGCCTTGAGAAACTGATCGCAGCAAGCTACCGTATTTTAGGCCTGATGAGTTACTTAACAGCTGGTCCTCAGGAATCCAGAGCATGGACCATTAAAGTAGGAACCAAAGCTCCTCAGGCAGCCGGAAAGATTCACAGTGATTTCGAACGTGGATTCATACGTGCAGAAGTAGTAAGCTATGACGAGCTGATGGCATGCGGAAGCATGAACGCAGCAAAAGAAAAGGGTCTGGTGCGTTCTGAAGGTAAGGAATATGTGATGAAGGACGGAGATGTTGTACTGTTCCGTTTCAATGTTTAATATTTGAAAAACAACTGGTCATAAAAACAAAATGCCTGCTTTGCAGGCACTTGTTTTATATGCAGACATCTGTTTAGCAGAGGACTGTAATTAACGGAAAGGAACAATATATATGGAATTACTCACATCCACATCCACAGGTGCAGATTTAAGCTTTGTTCATCTTGGGATTACCATAGAACACTTAAGGAACAGCATCAGTATCTTCGGCTTCCGTATTGCATTTTATGGTATGATCATTGGCTGTGGCATGTTAGCCGGCATGGCAATAGCCTTCTCTGATGCAAAAAGACGGGGACAGGACCCGGATCTGTATATGGATTTTGCGCTGTATGGGATCATATTTTCCATTATAGGCGCCAGATTGTACTATGTGATCTTTGAGTGGGATAATTATAAAAATAATCTGCTTCAGATCTTTAATCTCCGAGCCGGCGGACTGGCTATTTACGGCGGTGTGATTGGAGCAGTACTGACACTTATTATTTTTACAAAGGTGAGAAAACAGTCTTTTTTTTCCATGGCAGATAGCGGTGTGTTGGGACTGATCACAGGCCAGATTATCGGCCGCTGGGGCAATTTCTTTAATTGTGAAGCTTTTGGCGGATACACCGATAACTTTTTTGCCATGCGTATCAAAGAAAGCATTGTAAATCCGTCCATGATCTCAGCAGGATTGTTGGAACATGAGATCGTGGAGAATGGTGTAAAATATATTCAGGTGCATCCTACTTTTCTTTACGAGTCCTGTTGGAACCTGTGTGTATTAGGTTTTATGCTGTGGTATAGAAAGAGAAAAAAGTTTGACGGTGAAATGCTGTGGATCTACTTTCTGGGATACGGACTTGGAAGAGTGTGGATCGAGAGGCTTCGTACAGACCAGTTAAAGGTTCCGGGAACCACACTGGCAGTTTCCCAGCTGCTTTCTGCAGCATTGGTGGGAGCAGCAGTGGGAGTACTCCACTATATGCATAGTAAATTAAAAAAACAGAAGCAAGAAAACAGATAGATGTCCATTTTTTCAGGCTGAAAAGACTCAAAAGTGGGAGAAATCCCCACTCCGCCAATGTGGATGTGGACAACCAAAATATCATAAAAAATGCAAAAGAGACTGTAGATTGTAAGGTTTACAGTCTCTTTTTTACCCCCTGCAGGTCTTTTTGAAAGAAAAACTTAAAAAATCCTTGTCATTTACTGGTTTCTGTACTATTATAAACATACAAGTGGTAGAAAGTGGTGCAAAGTGGTAGAGGATGGTTGTTGCGTGGATGAAGTGGAGGTTTAAGGAGTCTCCATTTGCATCCCGCCTTGCCATGTAATGTACAAGCAGGTGATAGCTATGTTCATGGGTGAATACAATCATACAGTAGATGCGAAGGGGCGTCTGATTGTTCCTTCCAAATTCAGAGAGCAGTTAGGAGACGAATTCGTAATCACGAAGGGACTGGATAACTGCCTTTTTGCGTATGACAATTCTGAGTGGATTGCGTTAGAAGAAAAGCTTCGTGCATTGCCTATTACCAACACTGCCGGACGTAAGTTTTCACGTTTCCTTTTAGGAAGTGCCGCCACTTGTGAAGTAGATAAGCAGGGCCGTATCCTTCTGCCTGCAGTTTTAAGAGAATTTGCAGGAATCGAGAAAGACGCAGTGCTTGTAGGCGTTGGAAGCCGCATTGAGATCTGGAATAAGGATAAATGGATGGAAGCTAACACTTTTGATGATATGGAAGAAATTGCAGAACATATGGAAGGCTTGGGTATTTAATGGAGGAACTCAGATTTGTACATAAGTCTGTACTGCTGTATGAGACAGTAGGCAGCCTGAATATAAAGCCAGGTGGCATCTATGTAGACGGCACATTGGGCGGCGGCGGACATGCCTATGAGGTATGTAAGCGCCTGGGCAGCGGAAGGCTCATCGGAATCGACCAGGATGCAGATGCCATCCGTGCAGCGGGAGAGAGATTGGCTCCTTTTAAAGATAAGGTGACCATAGTCAGAAGCAATTATCAGAATATTGAAAATGTACTAAAAGAGTTAAATATAGAAAAAGTGGACGGCATTTACCTGGATCTTGGAGTTTCTTCCTTCCAGTTAGATACAGCGTCCAGAGGTTTTACTTACAGGGAGGATGCTCCCCTTGATATGCGTATGGATCAGAGAAATCCTGCAACGGCAGCTGATATTGTAAACGGTTACAGCGAGATGGAACTGTTCCGTATTATCAGAGACTACGGAGAAGACAATTTCGCTAAAAACATTGCAAAACACATTGTGAAAGCGAGAGCAGAGAAGCCTATCGAAACGACCGGTGAGCTTTCTGAGATTATAAAAGCGGCGATCCCTGCAAAGGTACGGGCCACAGGAGGCCATCCTGCAAAACGTACGTTCCAGGCCATCCGTATTGAATTAAACCACGAACTGGATGTGCTGGAAAATTCCATTGACACGATGATCCGCCTTTTAAATCCAGGAGGAAGATTGAGTATCATTACCTTCCATTCGCTAGAGGACCGTATTGTAAAAACAAGATTTCGTACCGGTGAAAATCCGTGTATTTGTCCGCCGGACTTCCCGGTGTGTGTATGCGCAAGGGAGAGCATGGGAAAGGTGATCACACGAAAGCCCGTCCTCCCATCAAAAGAGGAACTGGAGGAAAACAGCCGTTCAAAGAGCGCAAAGCTTCGTGTATTTGAACGAGCAGGAAAGGAGGAATAAGGTATGGCTTCTTATATTCATGGTTCAGCAGCACCAAATTGGGGACCATCTGAGCGGGAAGAACAATTAAGAAGAAGACGGCAGCAGGATATGGGAAAAGATGTAAAAAAACACCACCGTATCCGCAGAAACCAGGAGCGTGCCATGTACATGGACCTTCCTTATGTTATTATGCTGACCTTAGCATCTATCTGCACCTTATACCTCTGCGTTAATTATCTTCATCTTCAGTCTGCCATTACAGCCAGGATGCATAATATCGAGGCTATGGAAGAAAAATTAGAGAAGATACGTACAGAAAATGATGCCTTAGAGACAAGTATCAATACCAGCATCGACTTAAATGAGATTTATGAGATTGCAACCAAGGAGCTGGGCATGGTCTATGCGAAAAAAGACCAGGTTCTCTTATATGACAAGACGGAAAGTGAGTACGTAAGGCAATATGAAGACATCCCGGAACGCTAGAGACAATGCCGGCAAGGAAGGACACTCCGGCAAACGGAAAAATAAAGAGAATATATTCAGGCGAAGACCCTTCGTCAAATACATGCAGGTAAAGCTGGCGATTACAGTTCTTCTGATATCGCTGGCTTTGTTTGCGCTTGTTTTTATTTTATACCGCATTGTAAATGAAAACAGTGAACGCTACAACAAGATCGTATTATCCCAGAGACAGCAGGAATATGCCAGCAGGACTATTCCCTACAGACGTGGAGATATCGTGGATCGGAATGGCACCTATCTGGCTACCAGTGAAAAGGTATATAACCTGATCCTAGACCCCAGCCAGATTATGGATAAGCCGGATTATTATCTTGAGCCTACCATTCAGGCATTGGTGGATGTATTTGGATTTGATGGAAATGAACTTCGCAGCCTGATACAGGAACGGCCCAAACGAGCCTATTTGCGCTATAAAAAAGGTCGTCAGCTTTCTTATGATCAGAAAAGCCGGTTTGAAGAGACAGAAAAAGAGAGAAATGCCGCTTACAGGAAAAGCGATGACGATAACCAATCCCGTTTCCGCGTGACCGGTGTATGGTTTGAAGATGAGTACCGCAGGATCTATCCTTATGGCTCTACTGCCTGCAATGTGATCGGATTTGCAAGCGGAGACGGAAGCAGCGGTACCGGTGGTATTGAACAGTATTACAATGACAGCCTGATCGGTGTCAATGGCAGAGAGTATGGTTATCTGGATGAGGATGCCAATCTGGAAGGCGTGGTTAAATCAGCAGTCAACGGAAAGACCGTTGTTTCCACTATTGATGTGAATGTGCAGAATATCCTGCAGAAATACATTGATGAATGGCAGACTAGTGTAGGAAGCCATGTGACAGCAGCCATTGCCATGAACCCTAATAACGGAGAAGTTCTGGGAATGGCCACCAGCAACACATTTGACTTAAATGATCCGCGAAATACAGACGGATTTTCAGAAGAAGAGCTGTTAGCTCTTGGAAAAAAAGAGGCAGTAGGCGTTTATCACAGAGAGAACCCGGATCAGACCATTACAGAAGATCAGGCTTTAGAGCATTATTCCAGGGAAAAAGTTATTTCCTACGGTAAGCAGGTGGCATGGAACCAGCTGTGGAGAAATTTCTGTGTCAGTGATACCTATGAGCCGGGTTCACCGTCCAAGATTCTGACGGTTGCAGCTGGACTGGAAGAGGGCATTTTAAAGGGAAATGAATACTTTGACTGCGGCGGATATCTTCACGTAGGTGACTGGGATATTAAGTGTACAGCCTACAGAAGAGGCGGCCATGGCTCTTTGAGTCTGACGGAATCTATTATGCAGTCCTGCAACGTTGCCATGATGCGTATTGGCGCAATGATGGGCCGTGACATTTTCGCAAAATACCAGGCGATGTTTGGCCTGGGCCAGAAAACGGGTATTGACCTTCCTGGTGAGGCAGATGCAGCAGGTCTTGTTTATCCGGCAGATAAAATGGGTCCTACTGAGCTTGCAACCAACTCCTTCGGTCAGAACTACAACTGTACCATGATCCAGATGGCAGCTGCTCTCTGTTCTGTGATCAACGGCGGCTCTTATTATGAGCCGCATGTAGTCCGTCAGATTTTAAACGAACAGGGCTCTGTGGTAGAGACAAAGGATCCTGTTTTAGTGCGTGAAACTGTATCCCAGTCTACAGCAGACTTCTTAAAAGAAGCCATGTTCCAAACCGTAGAAAATGGTACCGGCGGTGCTGCAAAAGTAGCAGGCTATCAGGTAGGCGGAAAGACTGGTACAGCAGAAAAACAGCCCCGTTCCGCAAAGAATTATCTGGTGTCTTTTGCAGGTTTTGCTCCTGCAGACGATCCGCAGCTGTTTGTTTATGTAGTAGTAGATGTGCCTAATTTCCCGCCGGGTGACCAGCAGGCACACAGTTCCTTTGCAAGCAATATTTTCTCAAAGATTATGGCAGAGGCATTGCCGTACTTGAATGTGTTTCCGGATGGAGATCTTCCGGAGGAAAGCCAGGATGAAAATGGTCAGACTCCTTCTGAAGGTATCAATACACCGGTATCTGAGAATGGAGAGGACGGAGATAATGGACAGATACAGCCGGAGGAAACCACAAAAGCTTATGAGACTGATGAATATGTGGATACAGATGGCGGAAGCGGCATCCCGGATGCAGTACCTGCAAATGAAGATGAAGCAGGAAAAACAGATACACAGGTAACCTTCCCTAATGCAGGGGAAGCTACATTGCCGGCCCAGACGGACTCATCGGAAGAAAGTTCAGAGGGAGAAAACTCTGAGAATACAGGTGCTGGCGGGGAAGGTCAGGAAAGTACAGAAGATGAAAGCTCCTCAGAAACACAGGCGCCAGGAGTATAATAAACGGGAGTAAGCTCCTGTAGAATCTCACAAAGCACAGGAAAAATATAGCCGTCCTAGGGCTTCTCATTGCAATCGCAGTGACGGGGTTTTCAGGACGGCTTGCTTTTCTTTTGATCCTGTGCCCGGAACACTACAGAAAAATGACTCTGAAACTGCAGCAGATAGGGCGGTTCGTTAAGCTGGAAAACCTTTAAGTTGATTATTCTGCAAAAAAGACGTATACTAATTACCAAATAAGACATACATATGAGATTGAGGTGCTTTATGATTCGTGAAACAATATTAGCTATTATCATTGCATTTGCTGTCAGCGCGTTGCTGTGTCCGGTGATTATACCATTTTTACACAAACTGAAATTTGGACAGCAGGTAAGAGATGATGGTCCGCAGAGCCATTTAAAAAAGCAGGGAACACCTACAATGGGCGGTCTCATCATTCTGACCAGTGTCATTATCACATCTGTTTTTTACATTCCATCTTATCCAAGGATCATCCCGGTGCTGTTTATGACTGTGGGCTTTGGTATCATCGGATTTTTGGATGATTACATCAAGATTATTATGAAGCGGTCGGAAGGATTAAATCCTTTCCAGAAGCTGATCGGACAGTTTATTATCACTGGTATTTTTGCCTGGTACCTGCTTCATAGCAGGGAAGTGGGCATCGATATGCTGATCCCATTTACGGGAGGCTTTGAAAATGGAAAATTCTTATCTTTAGGCATTTTATTTGTACCGGCTCTGTTTTTTATCACATTGGGTACCGATAACGGTGTAAACTTTACAGATGGGCTGGATGGACTTTGCACCAGTGTGACTATTCTGGTAGCTGCTTTTTTTACCATCGTTGCTATTGGTGAAAATATGGGCATCAGCCCTATTACAGGGGCAGTTGTAGGAAGCTTACTTGGCTTTCTGCTTTTTAATGTATATCCGGCAAAGGTATTTATGGGAGATACCGGTTCTCTGGCTCTAGGTGGTTTTGTGGCGTCAGCAGCTTATATGATGCGTCTGCCTTTATTTATTCCTATTATCGGCCTTATTTACCTGGCAGAAGTACTTTCTGTTATCATCCAGGTTGCTTACTTTAAGAAAACCGGGGGTAAGCGTGTTTTTAAAATGGCTCCCATCCATCATCATTTTGAACTGTGCGGCTGGTCTGAAACAAGAGTAGTGGCAGTATTCTCTATCGTTACTGCACTCTTATGTATGATTGCCTATCTGGGACTGTAGGTTCTGGAAAAACAGCAGGGTGTACGCCCGGAAAAATCGGAGGTTAAAAGCAACATGAACCAGAGTAAAGTATTGGTTGCAGGTACTGGTATCAGTGGGATTGCTGCTGCAAGATTGGTCCTGGAGCGGGGCGGCGAAGTGGTGCTTTATGATGACAACGCTGCCTTGGACCCGGCAGAGATCCGCAAAAAATTTAAAGAAGAAGACAAAGTGGGCATTGTCCTTGGAGAAATCAAGCGCTCTGACCTTTTAGGTGTGGAGCTTTGTATCATCAGCCCGGGCATCCCGCTAAACAGCGCTTTTGTGGCAGTGGTAGATGAAGTTGGTATTCCTATCCTTGGAGAGATCGAACTGGCTTATCAGTGCGGACTTGGAAAGCTGGTTGCTATTACAGGAACCAATGGAAAAACGACGACAACTGCTCTTACAGGGTCTATCCTTAAGTCGCAGTACGAGGAAACTTTTGTAGTGGGAAATATTGGAGATCCTTATACTTCAAAAGTATCCCAGATGACAGAACAGTCTGTGACTGTTGCAGAGGTAAGCAGTTTCCAGTTAGAGACGATCATGGATTTCCATCCGGATGTAAGTGCTATTTTAAATCTTACACCGGATCATTTAGACCGTCATGGGTCCATGGAAAATTATGTGCGCATTAAAGAGTGCATTACTATGAATCAGACAGCAAAGGATGCAGTGGTATTAAATTATGATGATCCGATCCTTCGCCAGTTTGGGGAAAGCCGGATGGAAGAAACCGCAGAGACTGATGAAAAAACGGAAGAAACCAGAAATAATATTCAAGAAGAAACCGAAGATGGATTTGTATGTGAAAATGCTGGAGAAAAAGAAAAAACAGAAGAAACAGAGGAAACTGGAGAGGCAAAACCGCAGCCTGAAAATGAAATTAAGGATCTTCTTACAGGACTTCGGGCCAGAGTTTACTGGTTCTCCAGCAGGGAACGATTAAAAGAAGGATTTTTCTTAGATGGAGATAATATCATTTATGCAGATGGAAATAAAGAACGGATTCTTGTAAATGTAAAGGAACTGCAGTTGTTAGGACGGCACAATTATGAAAATGTAATGGCAGCTGCTTATATAGGATTGTTAATGGGAGTTCCTTTCGAGAAGATCCGGGAGACGGTGCATCAGTTTAAGCCTGTAGAACACAGAATCGAATTTGTGAGAGAGCGCACCGGTGTCCGTTATTATAATGATTCTAAGGGAACCAATCCGAATGCAGCGATCCAGGCTCTTCGGGCAATGCCGGGGCCGATCCTTCTGATTGCAGGCGGATATGATAAAAACAGTACATATGATGATTGGGTCAAAGAATTTGCCGGTAAGGTAAAATATCTGGTCCTTATTGGAAAGACCAGGGATAAGATCGCAGCCTGCGCAAAAGAATATGGTTTTACGGAAATTATGTATGCAGAAGATCTAAAAGAGGCAGTACAGGTATGTGCTGTCTATGCAGATGCCGGAGATTATGTGCTTTTAAGCCCGGCCTGCGCAAGCTGGGATATGTTTAAAAATTATGAAGAACGCGGACGTGTGTTTAAAGAATGCGTCATGGCGCTTTAGGAGGTAAAAGACAATGGCGGGAAAGAAACGGCGCAGGAGACATTCAGGTGGAAATCCTTCTGGTATGGCCGCAGATCACCCACAGGCGTCCCGCCAGAACGGCAGACCTGCCCAGATCAAAGGGCATCAGGCAGTTCCAATACGGCGGGGCGGCGAACAGGTGCGCTATGTGCAGCCAGGCCGCGCAGCTGCTTATTCGGGAAATGGAGTCGTATATGGAAGAAGTGGAGCCGCCTATCCAACAGGTGGAGCCGCTTATGCGCAGCAGGAAGGAATGCCAAAAAAGAGAAAGCCCCGTCATTTTTATGATTACAGCCTTCTTTTTATCATCATTTTCCTGACAGTGTTCGGACTGGTCATGATCTACAGTGCCAGCTCCTATACAGCTCAGTTAAGCAACAGATATGGTGGAAACAGTGCTTACTTTATGCAGAGACAGGCAGCTATTGCGGCTAGTGGTTTTGTGCTGATGTTAGTTATATCAAAATTTGATTATCACATACTAACAAAATTTGCAAGGCCTTCGTATTTGATGTCTTATGCGCTGATGATTGCTGTTTCCCTTGTAGGAAGAGCAGTAAACGGTAAGAAAAGATGGCTGGGAGTAGGTCCACTTAGTTTTCAGCCAACGGAGTTTGCAAAGATTGCTTTGATCATCATGCTGGCCTATTTTATTACTAAAAAAGGCGATAATATCAATCACCTGAAAACAGCTATGAAGGTAGTATATTTAACTGTTCCTATTGCAATTATCGTTGCAGCCAATAACCTAAGTTCGGGTATTATCCTTATAGGTATTGGTTTTGTTATGCTTTTTGTAGCCTGCAGGATCAAATGGCCGTTTTATGGGATTGCAATGGGTGGTATTGGCCTGTTGGCTGGTGCAGGGCCCATTGGCAAGATCCTGGTACAGATCAGGCTGCTGCAGCCCTATCAGTACCGCCGTATTGAGGCGTGGTTAAATCCGGAACTGGACCCGGAAGGAAAAAGCTTCCAAGTGCTCCAGGGGCTGTATGCCATTGGTTCCGGAGGATTTTTTGGTCAGGGACTGGGCCAGAGCATCCAAAAATTAGGCTTCCTTCCTGAGTCACAGAACGATATGATCTTCGCTATCATCTGTGAGGAATTAGGTCTTTTCGGAGCTGTGTCTATTATCCTGATCTTCCTATTTATGATCTTCCGGTTTATGGTCATTGCCAATAATGCGCCGGATTTATTTGGAGCACTTTTGACAGTGGGTGTAATGGCTCACATTGCCATCCAGGTAGTTTTGAATATCGCAGTTGTTACCAATACCATTCCAAATACAGGTATCACACTTCCGTTTATCAGCTATGGAGGTACGTCAGTTTTGTTTACTATGATTGAAATGGGGATTGTACTGAGTGTATCCAACCGGATACGGCTGGAAAATTAGATGCTATGCATCTGAAAGATCCTTTTCTATATACAAGCATGAAAATGGAGGCGGCGGAGCATGTTGGATGGAGAGTGATACAGGATGATAAGAAGGGCAGAAAGAAAGAACTATAAATGGTTGGGAATCGCCGCAGCGCTTTTACTGCTTGGGGCGGTCCTTGTATTCGGTCTGCGAATTAAAGAGGTGACAGTATCTGGAAGTGACAGATATACACCCCAGCAGATTGAAAACATTTTGTTTTCTGGACGATGGGGGAACAATACCATCCTGGCTCTTATCAATGATAAGACAAAGCCTCATAAACAGATTCCTTTTGTAGATGATTATAAGCTTGTTTTTCACGGCCTGTTTAAGGTAGAGGTCATTGTCTATGATAAAAGTATTGTAGGCTATGTGTCTTATATGAGCAGTTACATGTATTTTGACCGGGATGGTATTATCGTGGAAAGTTCTGCAGACTGTCTGCCGGGTATTCCTTGGATCACAGGCCTGGAATTTGGACGCATTGTTTTATACAAGCCTCTGCCTGTGAAAGATCCAAAGATATTTGAAGAAATATTAAATCTGACTCAGCAGTTATCTGTTTATAATATCCAGGTAGATCGCATCAGGTTTTCTTCTTCCGGCCAGCCGTCTCTGACCATTGGACAGATGGAAGTAACTCTGGGAGATGAAGGTGATGTAGATGGAAAACTTTCTCTTTTAAATGATATTCTGCGGGATCATCCGGAATTAAAGGAGAAAAAAGGTACTCTGGAGTTGGACGGATATTCGGATACAGGAAATGATGGGGCGATACCCTTTAAATTAAAATAAAATGGGGTTGATTTTTTGAGAAAAATAAAATATAGTATTAGTTAGGCTAGAAATCAGAAATACTTTATAATAGAAAAAACACAGTCCCATGTTATTTGAACAGGGTTTTAAGAAGGAGGACAAGTATCTTGTTAGAGATTAAAATAAATGAGTCAGAGAATGCTGCAAGAATTATAGTAGTAGGTGTGGGCGGAGCTGGAAATAACGCAGTAAACCGCATGATAGATGAAAATATCGCAGGTGTTGAGTTTATCGGTATCAATACAGATAAGCAGGCACTGCAGTTCTGCAAGGCGCCAACTGCTATGCAGATCGGCGAGAAGCTGACCAAGGGCCTGGGTGCAGGTGCACGTCCGGAAGTTGGCGAAAAGGCTGCAGAAGAAAGTTCAGAAGAGATCTCCCAGGCATTAAAGGGTGCTGATATGGTATTTGTTACCTGCGGTATGGGCGGAGGAACCGGTACTGGAGCAGCTCCTGTTGTTGCAAAGATTGCAAAGGATATGGGGATTCTGACGGTTGGTGTTGTGACAAAACCTTTCCGTTTTGAAGCAAAAGCGCGCATGCAGAACGCTTTAAATGGTATCGAATGTTTAAAGCAGGCTGTAGATACTCTGATTGTTATCCCAAATGACCGTCTCCTTGAGATCGTAGACCGTCGTACAACCATGCCAGATGCCCTTAAGAAAGCAGATGAAGTTCTTCAGCAGGCAGTTCAGGGCATTACTGACCTGATCAATGTCCCTGGTCTGATTAATCTTGACTTTGCTGATATTCAGACTGTTATGATTGACAAGGGTATCGCTCATATCGGTATAGGTAAGGCGAAAGGGGATGACAAGGCGGTTGAGGCGGTTAAGCAGGCTGTATCCAGTCCTCTTCTTGAAACAACCATCGAAGGCGCGAGTCACGTTATCATCAATATCTCCGGCGATATCAGCCTGATCGAAGCAAACGAAGCAGCAAGTTATGTTCAGGAGCTGGCAGGTGATGATGCAAATATCATCTTTGGTGCTATGTATGATGAAAATGCCCAGGATGAAGCAAGCATCACTGTTATTGCTACCGGACTGGACGAGCATAGTGCAACATCTTCCGTATCCGAGGCGATGACTGGATTTTCTTCTAGCTTTAAGGCAAAGACTCCAGAGAAAGCAGTTTCTACAGAAGCAGTATCAACTGAAACAGCTCCAACTTTAAAGTCAGTACAGCCGGCATTTAATCGTACATTTAATCCTGGTACAGCTGCACAGCCGACTTACACGGTTCCTAAGTTTACAGGTGCAGGAAGCTTTAATGCAGGTTCTGCTGGCAGTCAGGAAGCAGCAAAACAGACAGCTCAAGCTACAGAGAAAACCGCTCCTTCTTTCCGACCGGCTGCAAACAAGGAAATGCAGATCAATATCCCTGATTTCTTAAAAAATAAGAGATAATAAAGCAGGCAGACAAATAAGCAGAATATACAAGTATAAGAAGACCTTTTCTACAGGTGACAAGACCGTGGAAGAGGTTTTTTTGCTGTCTGAAAACAGGAAAAATAGCAGATTGTATTCTAATGAGAGTTAGAAAAAACTAACTAACTTTATCAAAAAATTAACATAATTATTAAAAAAATAACGATAACTTTACGTATTGTATACAAAGTTAAAGTGTGTTATACTCAAAAATGGCTGTTAGGGTCCCGCTTGATAGGGACTATTAAACAAAAGAAATCAAAAAGAAAGAGGGGAAGAAACCATGGGTTTGGCGACTTTTAAAGGCGGCATTCATCCATATGAAGGAAAAGAATTGTCAGAAAACAAACCGATCCAGGTCCTTCTGCCAAAGGGCGAACTGGTATTTCCTATGTCTCAGCATATAGGAGCACCTGCAAAGCCATTAGTGGCAAAGGGTGACAGGGTTCTTGCTGGACAGAAGATCGGAGAAGCCGGTGGATTCATTTCAGCAAATGTGATCTGTTCTGTATCTGGTACTGTTAAGGCAATCGAACCAAGACGTATGGTAAATGGCGCAATGGTACCTTCCATCATCGTAGAAAACGATGGTGAGTATGAAACCGTAGAAGGAGTAGGAGAGGACAGGGATCCTTCTGCACTCTCCAAAGAAGAGATCCGTTCTATCGTAAAAGAGGCGGGAATCGTAGGTTTAGGAGGCGCAGGCTTCCCAACTCACGTAAAGCTGACTCCAAAGGATGAGAATGCTATCGATTATGTTATTGTAAACGGAGCAGAGTGTGAGCCATATCTGACCAGCGACTACCGTATGCTGATCGAAGAGCCTGAAAAGATCGTAGGCGGTCTGAAGGTGATCTTACAGCTGTTTGATAATGCTAAGGGCGTGATCGCAATCGAGAACAACAAGCCAGAGGCAATCAAGAAACTGACAGAGATGGTAAAGGATGAACCAAAGATTACGGTCTGTCCGTTACTTACCAAGTATCCGCAGGGCGGTGAGCGTTCTATCATCTACGCTGTAACAGGACGCAAGGTAAATTCATCTATGCTGCCGGCAGATGCAGGCTGTATCGTAGATAACGTAGATACAGTTGCTTCTATTTATATGGCTGTATGTAAGTCCACTCCATTAATGAGAAAGATCATTACCATTACAGGTGATGCTGTGGCGCAACCACAGAACTTTAATGTAAAACTGGGAACCAACTACCAGGAACTGATCGAAGCTGCAGGCGGTTTTAAGACTGAGCCGGAAAAGATCATTTCCGGTGGCCCTATGATGGGACAGGCCCTGTTTACGGTAGATGTGCCTGTATGCAAGACATCTTCTGCTTTAACCTGCTTTACAAAAGACCAGGTAGCAGCTTTTGAACCAACTGCATGTATCCGCTGCGGACGATGCGTAAGTGTCTGCCCAAGCCATATCGTACCGGTTATGATGATGAAGGCAGCCATGAACCGTGATTGCGATACATTTGAAAAGATCAACGGTATGGAATGTATGGAATGCGGAAGCTGTACATATATCTGTCCTGCAAGACGTCCTCTGACCCAGGCGTTCAAGGAAATGCGTAAGACGGTTGCGGCTAACCGCAGGAAGAAAGGCTAGGAGGGGACAAAAGCTATGAATAAATTATTAAACGTATCTTCATCTCCTCATGTGAGATGCAGTGTGAATACACAGAACCTGATGCTTGACGTAGTGATTGCTATGATTCCGGCAGCAGCTTTCGGTGTATATAACTTTGGCTTCCACGCACTGCTTGTACTTCTGATCACATCAGCAGTTTGTGTGGCAAGTGAATATGTTTACGAAAAACTGATGCATAAGCCAATCACCATTGCAGATGGAAGTGCTCTTGTTACAGGTATGATTCTGGCACTGAACATGCCTCCACAGATTCCTGTATGGGTACCTGCACTGGGCGGTATCTTTGCGATCATTGTTGTAAAGCAGCTTTACGGCGGACTGGGACAGAATTTTATGAACCCAGCTCTGGCTGCAAGATGCTTCCTGTTAATTTCCTTCGCTGGCATGATGAACAACTTTTCATCTGCAAGACTGGGATTTGACAGTGTTTCCGGAGCGACTCCTCTGGCAGCTATGCGTGCCGGACAGGAAGTAGATCTGGCTTCTATGTTTATCGGACGTATCCCGGGTACTATCGGTGAGGTTTCTACCATCGCTCTTTTGATCGGCGGTATCTACCTGTTAGTACGCAAGGTGATCTCCTGGAGAATTCCGGTGATCTACATTGCAACTGTTGCAGTATTTGTATTTATCTTTGGTGGTTTTGATGTAAATTATGTACTCTGCCAGGTATGTGGTGGTGGTCTTATCTTCGGAGCTTTCTTTATGGCAACTGACTATGTGACCAGCCCGATCACTCCAATGGGACAGATCGTATTCGGTGTTGTTTTAGGACTTTTAACCGGTATCTTCCGTCTGTGGGGTGCTTCTCCTGAAGGTGTTTCCTATGCGATCATTTTAAGCAACCTGTTTGTACCGATGATTGAGCGCGTAACCCTTCCAAAAGCATTTGGAAAGGAGGCAAAGAAGGCATGAAAGGAATTTTAAAAGACGCAGCTATCCTGTTTGTCATCACTCTGATCGCAGGATTTTGCCTGGGTGCAGTTCATGAAGTGACTTTAGAGCCTATTGCAAATGCACAGCTGGCAGCAGCTACCAAAACTTATAAAGAAGTATTCCCGGAAGCAGCGAAATTTGAACAGACCGATGAGCTGACAACAGCAGTAGAAGCATCTGCTGATGAGCTCCTGGCTCAGGGCTTTGGAAATGTATCTGTTGATGATGCGCAGGTTGCAGAAGCAGAAGATGGTTCTGTTCTTGGATATCTGATCACTGCAAGTTCTACAGAAGGCTACAATGGTCTGGTACAGATTTCTGTAGGTATCACTTCTGAAGGAAATCTGACCGGTATTGGTTTTTTAAGCATCAGCGAGACTCCGGGTCTTGGTATGAAAGCAAAGGAACCGGCATTCAAGGATCAGTTTAACGGAATGAAAGCACAGAAACTGGAAGTAACAAAGACAGACGCAACAGCTGATAACCAGATTCAGGCAATCAGCGGCGCTACCTATACTTCCAAGGCAGTAACCGGTGCCACAAATGCAGCTGTTTACTTTGTGGAAAACTGCGTTGGAAAGTAGGAGGTGTAAGAAATGAACAAGTATACAGAACGTCTTTATAATGGTATCTGGAAAGAGAATCCTATTTTCGTTCAGATGTTAGGTCTGTGTCCGACACTGGCTGTTACCACATCTGCTATGAACGGTCTTGGTATGGGACTTTCTTCTACCGTGGTACTGATCGCAGCAAACTTTATTATCTCTCTTATGAGAAGCATTATTCCGGGAAGAGTTCGTCTTCCGGGAGAAATCGTAATCGTAGCTTCTCTGGTAACTGTCGTAGACATGCTGATGGAAGGTTTTACACCATCTCTTTACAGCGCACTGGGTATATACATTCCTCTGATTGTTGTAAACTGCATCATCTTAGGACGTGCAGAGGCATTTGCTATGAAGAACAGCCCTGTTATTTCTGCATTTGACGGAGCTGGCATGGGTCTTGGATTTACCTTCGCCCTTGTTTGTATCGGTGCTGTCCGTGAAATCTTAGGTGCAGGTTCTATCTTTGATGTGACCATTATGCCTGCTTCCTATCAGCCTATTTCCATCTTTATCCTGGCACCTGGCGCATTCTTCGTTCTGGCTTGCTTAACAGCATTGCAGAACAAGTTAAAGATGCCTTCAGCAACTAACGGTTCCGCTAAGGGCAAGAAGGCTAAGACCGGATGCTGTGGCGACTGCGCAAGCTGTGCAGAATCAAAGACGGAAGAATAGGAGGTAGAAACGGATGAAAGAGTTACTTGTTATTGCCATTAGCTCCGCATTTGTGAGCAACGTGGTATTAAGCCAGTTTTTAGGCATCTGTTCCTTCGTCGGCGTATCCAAAAAGGTAGAGACAGCAGCAGGTATGGGCGGTGCAGTTATCTTCGTTATCACCATCGCCTCCGTTGTTGCAAGCCTGATCTATCAGTTTGTCTTAAATCCATTAGGACTTGATTATCTGAAGACCATCGTCTTTATCCTTGTAATTGCGGCTCTGGTACAGATCGTAGAAATGTTCTTAAAGAAATGTATGGTTTCCCTGTACAATGCATTAGGTGTATTCCTTCCGCTGATCACAACAAACTGTGCAGTATTAGGTGTTGCACTTACTAATGTACAGAACGGCTACAGCTTTGTACAGAGTGTAGTAAATGGTGTTGCAACTGCCATTGGATACACTGTTTCCATCGTACTCCTTGCGGGTATCCGTGAGCGTATTGAAGGAAATGATATCCCATACAACTTCCAGGGATCTCCTATTGTACTGGTAACTGCAGGTCTTATGGCAATCGCATTTTTCGGATTTTCCGGATTACTGTAGAAGGAGGAGACGAAGATGAATATGACAGCAATTTTGATCGCTGCTGTGGTTATCGCTGCAGTAGGTATTATCGTTGGAATCGGCCTTGGACTTTTCGGTGAGAAGTTCAAGGTAGAAGTAGATGAAAAGGAAGTCGCTATCCGTGAGGAACTTCCTGGAAACAACTGCGGCGGCTGCGGTTTCGCAGGCTGTGACGCGTTGGCAAAGGCAATTGCAGAGGGCAAAGCTCCTGCAAATGCATGTCCTGTAGGCGGAGCTCCTGTAGGAGAAAAAATCGCGGCTATTCTTGGTGTGTCTGCTGGAGCAGCAGAGAAGAAGGTTGCATTTGTACGTTGTAAAGGATCCTGTGACAAGGTTAAGACTCTTTACAATTATGAAGGTATTGATGACTGTGCAAAGGCATCTGTAGTGCCTGCTGGCGGTCCTAAGGCCTGCAGCTACGGCTGTACCGGGTTTGGCTCCTGCGTAAAGGCATGTCAGTTTGACGCAATTCATGTTGTTGACGGCGTAGCTGTTGTAGACAAGGAAAAGTGCGTAGCCTGTGGAAAGTGTGTTGCTACCTGTCCAAAGGGGCTGATCCAGATCGTTCCTTACAGCGCAGAACACTTAGTACAGTGCAGCAGCCATGACAAGGGCAAAGATGTAAAGGCTGCATGTCAGGCAGGATGTATCGGATGTACCTTATGTACCAAGCAGTGTGAATCTGATGCTATCCATATGGATAACAACCTTGCATTCATTGATTATGAGAAGTGTACAAACTGCGGCAAGTGTGCAGCAAAATGCCCTGCTAAGGTTATTCTGTAATGTAATGATGTTGGGGTCAAAAGGTATTTTGACCCCTTTGATTTTTTATATTAAAAGGCGGTGCAAAGAAAACATTCTCTGCACCGCCTTTTTACTATATGGGGAAGGAGAGTGATAAAATATCAGCGAATCATATCATCGATCTGTTTTAAGATCTCATTTTGCTCCTGTAAAC
>CAVFER010000025.1:0-36748 GCA_963621525.1 bacterium
ACACACCCTATGTACCTGTAGCTTCGGATTTTGTGCTGAAGGACAATGCAGGTGCAATTTCTATTGATGAAAACTATGCGGCGCAGAGTTTCTGGAAAGACGTATTCATCCGTTATTTCCGCAAGGCGAGTGCAGTGATCGGCCTGATCTTAATCATTGTGATCACTTTATTTGCAGCCATCGGCCCGCATATGAACGAATACACCTATTCCGGACAGATTTTAAGCCAGAAGAACTTTGCACCACGTGTGAAAGCCCTGGAAAAGATAGGTATCTTTGATGGTAATGAGACCATGCGTACCACCACCGGTTCCAAGACTGTTAACTACTATGAGGAAAAAGGTCTGGATGATGTGGAATACTGGTTCGGAAGTGATAACTTCGGCCGTGATATCTGGACCCGTACCTGGGAAGGTGCCAGAGTCTCTTTGATCATTGCCGTTGCAGCAGCAATCATCGATATGGTCATTGGTATGAGTTATGGATTAATCTCAGGTTATTTTGGCGGCAGGGTTGACATGATCATGCAGCGTTTTCTGGAGATTGCCAACGGCATCCCGAGATTGGTTATCGTAACCTTGCTTCTTTTGGTACTGCAACCCGGTATGATCACCATCATCTTTGCTCTGATGCTGACCGAGTGGGTTGGTATGAGCCGTATCGCCCGTGCAGAGATGCTCAAATTAAAAGAGCAGGAGTTTGTTCTGGCTTCGAGGACCTTAGGAGCGGGTAATTTCTTTATTATTTTTAAGGAAGTACTGCCAAATATCATCGGCCCGATCATCACGCAGGTCATGTTCTCTATACCAACAGCAATCTTTACGGAGGCATTCTTAAGCTTCGTAGGTCTTGGTATTCCGGTGCCGCAGTGTTCCTTAGGCTCTCTGATTTCTGAGGGATTCAACAGTTTCACGACCCATCCGTACCAGATCATCCCGCCAATCGTGGTGATGGCACTTTTGATGTTAAGCTTCAACCTCGTGGCAGACGGATTAAGAGAAGCACTTGACCCGAAGATGAAAGAAATGTAAGGCCGAAAGGAGTAAATATGTCAGAAGAAAAGAACAACATTCTGCAGATCAAAAATCTGGATATCACCTTTCGTACCACGGCAGGGCCAGTCCATGCAATACGAGGTGTCAATATCAATCTGCAAAAGGGAGAGACGGTTGCCATTGTAGGTGAATCCGGTTCCGGTAAATCTGTTACCATGAAGGCCGCCATGGGAATTTTGGCATCTAACGCCACTGTCACCAACGGCACCATTGAATTTTCCTATCATCATGCAGACGGAACACCGGAGATAGTCAATATCTTAAGCAAAGACAAAAAATGGATCCGCAGACATATCAACGGCAAGCGCATTGCTATGGTATTCCAGGATCCGATGACCAGCCTTGATCCGACCATGACCATAGGAAAACAGATTATGGAAGGCATGATCTGGCATTTCAAAACTCCGAAAAAGGAGGCCTGGGACAGATCGGTAGAGCTATTAAAGGAAGTTGGTATTGAAGATGCCGAAAAGCGGATGAAAAACTATCCGCATCAGCTGTCCGGTGGTATGAGACAGCGTGTCGTCATTGCCATCGCACTGGCCTGCAACCCGGATCTTTTGATCTGTGACGAGCCGACTACCGCACTGGATGTTACAATCCAGGCAAAGATCATCGACCTGATCCGCAGGGTGCAAAAGGAGAGAGGTATTTCCGTTATCTATATCACCCATGACCTTGGTGTGGTAGCAAAGGTAGCAGATTATGTCAACGTAATGTATGCAGGAAAGATTGTGGAAAAGGGTCAGATCAACGAGATCTTTTATGATCCGAAACATCCGTATACTTGGGGACTGCTCTCTGCAATGCCGGATCTGGATACTAATGATGAAAGACTCTATACCATTCCGGGATCTCCGCCAAACTTACTGCACGAGACACAGGGCGATGCCTTCGCGGCACGAAATAAATATGCACTGGTTGTGGATGACAAGGCAGACCCGCCTATGCTTAAAGTAACGGATACCCATTATGCGGCCACCTGGCTGTTAGACCCGAGGGCACCGAAGGTAGAAATGCCGCCGGAGCTGAAGGCACGATTAGAACGTATGAAGAAGGAGGCTTCTGATTATGGCAGTGAATTATAATGAAAAGCCGCTTCTTACGGTAGAAGGCTTAAAGCAGTATTTCAGGGTCAGCAGCACTTACACGGTGCATGCGGTGGAGAATGTATCCTTTGAGATCTATCCGGGCGAGACATATGGCCTGGTAGGAGAATCCGGTTCGGGTAAATCCACCATCGGAAGGAGCATCATTCGCTTATATGATCCGACCGCAGGAAAGATTGTGTTCAACGATACCAACATCAGCGCAAGACTTACGAAGGAAGTAAACCAGATGCTCCGCACACAGATGCAGATGATATTCCAGGATCCGATGGCTTCCTTGAACCCGCGTAAAAAGATAGGTGACATCATTGGCGAAGGACTTGATATCCATCATATGTATAAGACCGGGGCAGAACGCGAGGAAAAAATCAAGGCTATTCTGGCCAAAGTTGGACTTTCGCCGGAGCATGCGACCCGTTATCCGCATCAGTTCTCCGGCGGACAGAGACAGCGTGTCGGCATCGCGAGAGCTCTGATCATGAATCCGAAGCTGATCATTGCAGATGAATGCATCTCTGCTCTGGACGTATCGATCCAGGCGCAGGTAGTCAATCTGATGAAAGATATCCAGCAGGAGACTGGCACGGCATATCTGTTCATTGCCCATGACCTATCCATGGTCAAGTATATCTCAGACCGGATCGGTGTTTTACACCTTGGACACCTTTTGGAGACCGGTACGACCGATGAGATCTTTAGTAATCCGGTACACCCATATACCAAGAGTCTCTTATCTGCTATTCCGGCACCGAATCCGGTGGTGGAAAAGAATAGGACAGCTTTGACCTATGATTACAAAACTTCTGGTCTTGATTATAATCAGGGAACACAGCATCTTGTAGACGGTACCCATTACGTGAAATGTACCGATGCAGAATTTGCAAAGTGGACAAAAGAATAACACAATTTGAGAAAGTTCATCACGAATTCGTGATGGGCTTTCTGTTTTATCATAACGATGTCTAATCTCTGCTTTTTAATGACATCCCGGTTATGACCATTTTAATGTTCGTCCCACTGCTTTATGAGGTGATTGCTCTTTGGTCTATGTCAGAAACCATACTCACACTTGCAGGTATGCTGATCTGTGAATGTTTTTTTCGTCTAACAAAAAGTAAAAAACGTGACTGTACATGGGTAGGCACTTTTGGAAATGGTGTTGCAAGGAAAATAAAAACATAGTAAAATGGATACGATATTCTAAAAAAACTTCATTAATATATAGAAAAAGAGAAAGAGGATAAAGAATGGCAGCAATTGACCAGAGTAAAATACGCAATTTTTGTATTATTGCCCACATAGACCACGGTAAATCCACACTGGCAGACCGCATTATTGAAAAGACAGGACTTCTTACCAGCCGTGAGATGCAGGAACAGGTACTTGACAATATGGATCTGGAGCGTGAACGAGGTATTACCATAAAATCTCAGGCAGTGCGTACTGTATACAAGGCCAAAGATGGAAATGAATACATTTTCAACCTGATCGATACCCCTGGACATGTGGATTTTAACTATGAGGTATCACGAAGCCTGGCAGCCTGTGACGGTGCAGTTCTGGTAGTAGACGCTTCTCAGGGAATCGAGGCGCAGACTCTGGCTAATGTATATCTGGCACTGGATCATGACTTGGATGTATTCCCTGTTATTAATAAGATAGACCTTCCAAGTGCAGATCCGGACCGTGTGGCAGCTGAAATCGAAGATGTGATCGGACTGGAAGCTCATGATGCGCCAAAGATTTCTGCAAAAACAGGACTGAACGTAGAGGAAGTTCTAGAAGCTATCGTCCACAAGATCCCGGCGCCAAAGGGTGATCCAAAGGCACCTTTAAAAGCCCTGATCTTTGATTCTGTTTACGATTCCTACAAGGGTGTTATTATTTTCTGCCGCGTTATGGAAGGAACTGTTAAAAAAGGCACACCGATCCGCATGATGGCAACAGGTGCAGAGGAAGAAGTTGTAGAAGTAGGATATTTTGGGGCAGGACAGTTCTTCCCGTGCGATGAACTGCCGGCAGGTATGGTTGGTTATATTACCGCCAGCATTAAAAATGTCCGTGACACCCGTGTAGGTGATACAGTGACAGACAGCAGCAATCCATGTGCCCAACCTCTGCCAGGTTACAAAAAGGTTACACCAATGGTTTACTGTGGTCTTTATCCCGCAGACGGTGCCAAGTACAATGATCTTCGCGATGCACTGGAAAAGCTTCAGTTAAATGACGCTTCCCTGTTTTATGAACCGGAGACTTCTGCAGCCTTAGGTTTTGGTTTCCGCTGTGGATTCTTAGGTCTGCTGCACTTAGAAATCATCCAGGAACGTTTAGAACGTGAATACAACCTGGATCTTGTTACAACAGCTCCGGGCGTTGTATACCGGGTACACAAGACCACCGGCGAGGTGATCGAACTGACCAACCCGTCCAATCTTCCGGATCCCACTGAGATCGAGTATATGGAAGAGCCGATTGTCAGTGCTGAGATCATGGTAACTACAGAATATGTAGGTGCTATCATGACACTCTGTCAGGAACGAAGAGGCGTTTATCTGGGGATGGAATATATTGAGACCACCAGAGCATTATTAAAATATGAACTTCCCTTAAATGAGATCATTTATGACTTCTTTGACGCCTTAAAATCACGTTCCAGAGGTTACGCTTCTTTTGACTATGAATTAAAGGGATACGAGCGTTCTGAACTGGTAAAATTGGATATCCTTGTAAACAGAGAAGAAGTGGATGCCCTTTCCTTTATTGTACATGCAGCTTCTGCTTATGAAAAAGGCAGAAAAATGTGCGAAAAGTTAAAAGACGAGATTCCAAGGCACTTATTTGAGGTTCCTATCCAGGCTGCAATCGGCGGAAAGATCATTGCCAGAGAAACCGTAAAAGCAGTGCGCAAGGACGTGCTTGCAAAATGCTATGGCGGTGATATTTCACGAAAGAGAAAGCTGTTAGAGAAGCAGAAGGAAGGAAAGAAGCGCATGCGTCAGATCGGCAATGTGGAAATCCCGCAGAAAGCCTTTATGAGTGTGCTGAAGCTAGACGACGAGTGATAACTGACATGAAGAAAAAGCCCATTGAACTATATATCCATATCCCATTTTGCGCAAAGAAATGTGATTACTGTGATTTCCTTTCTTTCCGCACAATTGCATCAGTCCATGAGGCCTATGTAGAGCAGCTGATACAGGAGATAAGAGCCCAGAGTTGTTACTGTCTGGACTGTCAGGTAGAGACCATATTTGTCGGTGGTGGAACTCCCTCTTTACTGGATCCTTCCTGTATACGCCGCATTATGGAAACGATTTTTGAGTGTTTTCAGGTAGAAGAAAACGCAGAGATCACCATTGAGGCAAATCCTGGAACTCTTTTAGGAAAGAAGCTTCCTGTATACAAAGAATGCGGCATCAATCGAGTAAGCATCGGGCTGCAGTCTGCAGACAATAAAGAACTTAAAAATCTGGGAAGGATTCATTCTTTTGAGGAGTTTTTAAAAAGCTTTCAGAGCGCAAGAATGGCGGGCTTTACCAACATTAATATCGACCTGATGAGCGGGATTCCGGGACAAAACCTGGAATCCTGGAAAAATACATTAAAAAAAGTGACTATGTTAAAGCCGGAGCATATTTCCGCTTACAGTCTTATTATCGAAGAAGGAACGCCTTTCTGGAACCGCTTCAGAGCCGGAAAGTGTGCCGGCGGCTATGCCGGTCCGGCTCTTCCGGATGAAGATACGGAAAACAAAATCTACTGCTTTACCCGCAAATTTCTTCAGGAACAGGGCTTTGAACGCTATGAGATCTCCAACTACGCAAAGCCGGGAAAAGCTTGCAGACATAACATCGGTTATTGGACCGAGGTTGCCTATCTTGGTCTTGGTCTTGGGGCATCCTCCTATATGGAAGGCTGCCGCTTTACCAATGAAAAGGACATGGATAAGTATTTGGCCTTAGACTTTGGCAGCGAAGTGCCGGAAGAGCGGGAAGCAGCACTTAAAAAGTTGTGGGGACCTATTGAAGAATTAAACCAGGCCCAGCGTATGGAAGAATTTATGTTTTTAGGCCTGCGCATGTTACGAGGTGTTTCTGATGTAGATTTTATAAGGCTTTTTGGAGTGAAAATGGAAACAGTCTACGGCGATGTGATCAACCGGATGCTCTCTAATGGACTGCTGAAAAAAGAAGGAAGCAGTCTTGCCCTTACAGAATGGGGCATGGATGTCAGTAACTTTGTGTTAAGTGAATTTTTGCTAGGTTAAAACATAAAAAGACCTTGAGGCAGAAGATGCAAAAATCTCTGTTCCCAGGGTCTTTTGCTGTTATGCAATAGCCAAAACCTGCTGTTTGCCGGTTTTTAAGGCCGGTTTATGATACAAAAAACTCCAGTATAAATACCACTGCACAAGCTGCAATGGAAACCTGGAAAAGACTCTTTCCTTTATACGCCAGAATCAGTGCAACAATCAGCGCTGCAACTCCTGAAATGGGAGAGGCAGTGGCATAGATAATAGCCGGGAAAGTCATAACAGACAGGGTAACATAAGGTACATAATATAAAAAAGAGCGTATAAAAGGATGTTTGATCTCTTTTTTGATCAGTGTCAGCGGCAGCAGACGGATCAGGTATGTGACAATAGCCATGACCGCTATATAAAGATAAACTGGATAGTTCATTTATTCCTCCTCCTTTACAGGGAACAGATAAGCGGCAGCGCCTGCCACGATAAATGTAAGGATAATGATTTTAAAACCAGAGGAGATATCCTTTAAAAACGGGATAAAAGTAAAGAGAAAGCTAAGTGCCATGGAAACAACAATGACCATGCGAAGCACTGTTTTTTCTCTTGCCGGTGGGATGACGACTGCTAAGAACATTCCGTAAAGAGCAACATTTAAAGCACTTAACAGCCTTCCGGGAAGAAGACTTCCGGAAACAGCACCAAGGAGTGTGCCAAAAGTCCATCCGGGAACTGCCATCGCCATAAGGCCGTAGTTGTAATAAGGACTTAAGATTCCACTTTTACATACAGATACGCCAAAGATTTCATCGGTAATCCCATAGGCCATGAAAAAACGGTGGAAATGAGGCATTTTTCCATCCAGCTTCTGGGAAAGAGAGCAGGACATAAGGCAGTAGCGCAGGTTGATGATCAGCTGGGCCAGAGCCATTTCTATTAAGGAAGAACCGGCAGCGATGATGCCAAGGCCTGCAAACTGCCCGGCACTGGTAAGATTGGTAAGAGACAGGATTACAGCTTCTAATGTAGTAAGTCCGGAGCCTTTTGCCATAATACCGAAAGTAAAGGAGACAGCCAGATACCCCAGTCCAATGGGAATACCGTCTTTTAATCCGTCTTTAAACTGCAATTTTTTTTCGTTCATGTAAAACCCCCACATAAAATGTGATTATGCACAACATAAAACAGGCAGTCAACTTTAGAAAATTAAGAAAACTGCGTACAAGTACATCATTTACAAAATATTTATGAAACGATGTACCAGGGTCATTAGGAAGATTTCCACAAAATGTCATGGTTTATGGTCTGATAGAACAGTTTCCGAATCTTTTCCGATTCCTTTGTCTGGGTCAGGATCCACATGATCTTGGTAACAGCTGCCTCTAAAGTCATGTCATAAGCTTCCAACAGGCCAAATTCCTGCTTGATCTTCTTGCCTACTTCATAAACAGACATATTGCTGCCTTCGTTGGTGACCTGTGTGGTCATGATCACAGTCTTTCCGAGATTGATCCAGTGAGCTACTGCACGGTAATAATCCCCTCCGTTATCATAAGAAGGAAGACCGCCAACACCAAAGGATTCTATGATCACCGCATCATAGTGGGCTGCCATATAGTCTAAAAGAGAAGCATCTGCAGAAGGAATCAGCTTCATCAGTCCTACGCTGGAGTCCATCTGGTGATAAAATGTTAATGGTCTGCTGATATGTGCTTTGTCATCTAAGTAAAACAGGATATGCTCCTCCTGGATAATGGCGATATAAGGAAAATTAATGCTGGAAAAAGCGTTGTAGCTCTTGGTACGCTCCTTTTTGCCTCTGGTTCCTGCAATAACCTTACCGTCAAATACGATATTCACTCCGTGTGCTTTGTCATGGGAAGCAAAACGCAGGCTGTCGGCCAGGTTGGTGCGGGCATCTGTATTTTCCATATCAATAGGCTTTTGAGCGCCGGTAATGACGATCGGCTTCGGAGAGTTCTGAATCAGATAGGAAAGAGCAGCAGCTGTATAAGCCATAGTGTCCGTTCCATGGGTGATCACAAAACCGTCGTATTCCTCATAATGTTCTTCAATGGCCTTTGCCACAGCCAGCCAGTGAAAAGGCTGTATATTGGTACTGTCGATATTTAAAATCTGGATACTGTCAATCTCACAATAATGGCGGCTGTCCGGCACATAAGTTAAGATCTCTTCGGAAGTAATGACCGGCTTTAAACCGTTCGGTGTACGCTTACAGGCAATGGTTCCGCCTGTTCCTAACAGCAGTATCTTTTTCATACAAAGTATCTCCTTGTTGAGTTATGATTAAAGGTATTAACGCTTACGATTATATTAAGAATTCATCACTTTTACAATCCTTGATTGAATAAAATCAGAAATATGTTAAACTATACTCATACAAATGATGGTGCGGTTAAAAATATTTAGCCCCCTCTGATACCGGTATTACAGTAATGTCCTCTCGGAGTCTTTCCTGCATCTTCTCACAAAATCAGGCACAGAAAGATTCCGAGAGAACATAGTAAATTTCAGGAGGTCAAATTATGATACTGATTGGAGGTTCCGTGATGTTTTTTATTTTAGTGATCCTTGTTGTTTTTATTCTTACATCCTGTATCCGTATCGTTCCTCAGGCCCAGGCGTTAGTTGTAGAGCGTCTTGGCGGTTATCTGGGAACATATGGTGTAGGTATCCATTTTATGGTGCCATTTATTGACAGGGTGGCAAAGAAAGTAAATTTAAAAGAGCAGGTAGAAGATTTTCCACCTCAGCCGGTTATTACCAAGGATAATGTTACCATGCAGATCGACACCGTTGTATTCTTCTACATTACAGATCCGAAGTCTTATGCATACGGTGTAGAGCGTCCTATTCTCGCTATCGAGAATCTGACTGCAACTACCCTTAGAAATATCATCGGCGAACTGGAATTAGATGAAACACTGACATCCAGAGAAACCATCAACGCAAAGATGCAGGAGTCTCTGGATATTGCTACTGACCCATGGGGCATTAAGGTGACCCGAGTAGAACTTAAGAACATTGAACCACCTGCAGCCATTCAGGAAGCCATGGAGAAACAGATGAAGGCAGAGCGTGAGCGCCGTGAAGCTATCCTTCGTGCAGAGGGGGAGAAGAAATCCATGATTCTGGTAGCAGAAGGAAATAAAGAGTCTGCCGTGTTAAATGCAGAAGCGGAAAAAGAGGCTGCTATCCTTCGTGCAGAGGCAGAAAAGGAAAAGAAAATCAAAGAAGCAGAAGGTCAGGCAGAAGCAATACGCGCTGTACAGCGGGCAACTGCAGACGGTATCCGCTATATTAAAGAAGCCGGTGCAGACCAGGCAGTATTACAGCTTAAGAGTCTGGAAGCTTTTCAGGCGGCAGCAGACGGAAAAGCCAACAAGATCATTATCCCATCTGATATTCAGGGGATCGCAGGTCTTGCAAAATCCATTTCTGAGATTGCTGCAAAAGAAGATACAAAATAATTACGGTGCCCATCAGTAAGTAGTTTTTATAGCTGGTGGGTATCATTTTCTTTAGAAAATGGAAGAAATTGGGAGAAACGTGATAATGGGCGCAGGAATAACAAATACAGGAGAGACAAAAGAAACAAAGATAAAAGAAAATAAAATCATCCAGGGAAGTATCTTTGGTCAGCTTTTACTGTTCTTTTTTCCTATTCTTTTTGGCACATTTTTTCAGCAGCTTTATAATACTGCCGATGCAGTAGTAGTAGGACGTTTTGTGGGAAAACAGGCATTGGCAGCAGTTGGCGGTACTACCAGTACCCTGATCAATCTGCTGGTAGGATTTTTTGTGGGTCTTTCCAGTGGTGCCACTGTCGTTATTTCCCAGTATTACGGCGCCAGAAAACCGGACAAGGTCCACTGGGCCGTACATACAGCGATTGCCTTTTCCTTAATGGGCGGCGTACTGTTTATGATCATTGGCATCCTTTTTGCCCATATGGCTCTTTTAGCTATGCATACACCGGAAGATGTGCTTACCTATGCGGTTGTATATATCCGTATTTATTTTCTTGGCATGATACCAAATCTTATCTATAATATGGGCGCCGGTATACTGCGTGCTGTAGGAGACTCCAAACGCCCCTTATATTTCCTGATTGGAAGCTGTTTGATAAATATCCTTTTAGATCTGATCCTGGTAGCAGGTCTACACCTGGGGGTTGCCGGAGCAGCCCTTGCAACCATTACATCCCAGTTGTTTAGTGCATGTATGGTAGTATATGCATTGACCCATACAGATGATATGTACAAGTTAGTGTGGAGTAAGGTCCGCATTGACGGACGGATGCTTCAGCGTATCGTGCGTATTGGTATCCCGGCAGGTATGCAGTCAGTTATGTATAATATTTCCAATATCATTATCCAGTCTGGTGTAAATACTCTTGGAACGGATAATGTAACTGCCTGGGCCACTTATGGAAAAGTAGACGGTCTTTACTGGATGATGATCAATGCTTTGGGAATTTCTGTCACTACCTTTGTGGGGCAGAACTATGGTGCAGGCCGCATGGACCGTGTGAGGAAAGGCGCAGGCGCCTGCATGATCATTGGAAGCATTATGACAGTGATTGTATCTGTATTGCTGTATTTAAAGGGATATCTGCTTATCAATCTGTTTACATCAGATGCGCAGGTACAGAATATCGGCTTAAGTCTTATCCATTTCCTGGTGCCTACTTTGATCACATATATTACAATAGAAATATTATCCGGTACACTGCGTGGCGTAGGAGATGCCTGGATGCCGTTGGTCATGACAGGCATAGGCGTATGCTGTCTGCGTGTGATCTGGATCCTCTTTTTCTTACCACAGTACCGGTCTATTCTGGCAGCTGCGTTCTGCTATCCGCTGTCATGGACGATTACATCCATTGCTTTTGTTATTTACTATTTCTTCTTCAGCAGCCTGCGACGTGTGGATGGAAGAAAGATTTTTAGAAAAAAAGAATATTAAAAAGAATATTAATAGTAACTATTCAGTGTCTTCATAGTTACAAGCAAAAATCCATCCCAGATCAGCTTCGCTGATGGGATTTTTGCCGCCTGGCCTATGATTTCTTACGGTCAGCGCAGCAAGTGAGCAGACCTACTGAATAGTTGCTACTACTTTATTATAATTACGAAGGGGATCAGTTATAACATGAAAAACAAAGAATATCTGCTTTTTGACTTGGACGGCACACTGACAGATCCGAAAGAAGGAATCACAAAGGCGGTTCAGTATGCATTAAAACACTATGGTATCAAGGTAGACGATCTGGACAGCTTATGTCCGTTTATCGGTCCGCCATTGAAAGACAGCTTTCAGAAATATTATGATTTTCCTGAGGCCCGGGCAAAAGAAGCGATTCAGATTTACCGTGAATATTTTTCTGTAAAAGGCTGGAGCCAGAATAAAGTATTTCCGGGTATCCCGGAAATGTTGGGAGAATTAAAAACAGCAGGAAAGAAACTGTATCTTGCTACATCCAAACCGGAGGTATTTGCAAAACAGATTTTAGAGCATTTTGGACTCACCTCTTATTTTGAATTTATCGGTGGCGCTGACTTAGAAGAGACACGGGTACGAAAGGGCGATGTGATCCGGTATGTTTTAGAAAACTGCGGCCTTTCTGATAAAAAAGAGCAGATCCTTATGGTAGGAGACAGAGAACATGATGTCTTGGGAGCAAGAGAGCAGGGACTTGAGTGTGTAGGCGTCCTTTTCGGCTATGGAGACAGGGCGGAAATGGAAGCGTGTCATGCTGCTTATATAGCTGGAAGTATTAATGAATTGAGAAAAATGCTCTTATCATAACCAGAAAGCATAATACCCATTACTATTAGGCAATTGACAAAGTAGGGAATGGTTGTTATGATAAAAACTAATATGTGGGACGCTTAAAGACATATGTCTTTAGTGAGCCGATATGGAGGCAGATGATATGATGGATGACAGAATCGTGTTATCATTGTTAGTGGATAATACGGCCGGTGTTCTGTCCCGTGTAGCGGGTATGTTCAGCCGCCGTGGATATAATATTGAGAGCCTGACAGTTGGTGTTACTGCAGACCCGAGGTATTCCAGAATGACCGTTGTGTCATTAGGAGATCAGACCGTTCTTGAACAGATCAAGAACCAGCTAAACAAACTGGAAGATGTAAGAGATATTAAGGAGCTCCGCCCGGACCGCTCTGTGTACAGAGAGCTTATGATGATCAAGGTGAGAGCCGGAGCAAATGACCGCCAGGCGGTCAGCGCAATTTCAAGCATTTTCCGTGCGACCATTGTGGATGTGGGAAAAGATTCCCTTACTGTTATGCTTACAGGAGACCAGTCAAAGCTGGATGCACTTATTAATCTGTTAGAAGATTATGAGATCCTGGAGTTAGCCCGTACCGGTCTGACCGGTCTGGAGCGCGGCAGTGAAGACATCCGTGTTTTACCGTAAGGCAAAACATTCTAAAGAGGGCTTAAGGGGGCAGCCAAAGGCGAACAGAGAGTCGCCGGACTTGCTGTCTTAACATAAAATTGCCAGCAGATCTGCTGGTTATAAGTTTTATATGATAGTAGGAGGAAAGAAAAGCTATGGCAAAGATTTATTATCAGGAAGACTGTAACCTGTCAATGTTAGAGGGCAAGACAATTGCTGTTATTGGTTACGGCAGCCAGGGACACGCACATGCATTAAACTTAAAGGAGTCCGGATGCGATGTTATCATCGGTCTGTATGAGGGAAGCCGCTCCTGGAAGAGAGCAGAAGAGCAGGGCTTTACTGTATATACCGCAGCAGAGGCAGCAAAGAGAGCAGATATCATTATGATCTTGATCAATGATGAGCTGCAGGCAGATATGTACAAGAAGGATATCGAGCCAAACTTAAAGGATGGCGATATGTTGATGTTCGCACATGGTTTCAATATTCATTTCGGATGCATCAAGCCACCAAAGAATGTAGATGTTACCATGATCGCTCCTAAGGCACCGGGTCACACGGTACGTAGTGAGTACCAGGCTGGCAAGGGAACTCCTTGTCTGGTAGCTGTAGAGCAGGATTATACAGGAAAAGCACTGGAGAAGGCACTGGCTTACGGCCTTGCGATCGGTGGTGCAAGAGCAGGTCTGTTAGAGACTACATTCCGTACTGAGACAGAAACTGACCTGTTTGGTGAGCAGGCTGTTCTTTGCGGAGGCGTTTGCGCTTTAATGCAGGCTGGTTTCGAGACTTTAGTAGAGGCTGGATATGATCCGAGAAATGCTTACTTCGAGTGTATCCATGAGATGAAGCTGATCGTAGACCTGATCTATCAGTCTGGTTTTGCCGGAATGCGTTACTCTATCTCCAATACCGCTGAGTATGGTGATTATGTAACCGGACCTAAGATTGTTACCGCTGAGACAAAGAAGGCTATGAAGAAGATTCTTTCCGACATCCAGGATGGTACTTTCGCTAAGGAATTCTTACTTGATATGTCTCCGGCAGGCCGTCAGGTACACTTCAAGGCTATGAGAAAGCTTGCTTCTGAGCATCCGTCAGAGAAGGTTGGCGCTGAGATCCGTAAGCTGTACAGCTGGAACAACGAATCTGATAAGTTAATTAATAACTAAGCAAAATTTAAACTCCCGGAATTTTAGAAGGCTGTGACCTTTTGAGATTCCGGGAGTTTTTTACTCATAGGACAGTGCGTCCTATGAAACCAAAAAGATCTGCGAGGGTGCAAAGCGTCGGTGGCGCTTGTTATGCACTGACCGGAGTGGAACGTAGAGTGCACTCGGCGCAATGGCAGAAGGTTGTTCTAGTATAAAAATTCCAAAAAAGTCTTTAATGCCATAGCCTGGTTTGCAGGATGATACGCAAACCCGATGATCCGTCTGTGAATCGGCATCTCCAACGGCAGTTCCACCAGAGTTCCGTTGTCCAGTTCTTTCTGCACCAGCTCCTTAATAACACAGGCAACTCCCAACCCGATTTTTACAAATTCGATCAGCAGATCCATAGTAGTCACTTCCAGCACCTGCCTGGGCACGATGTGATTTTCAGCCATGTAGTCATCTACATGATGACGGGTCATATTACTCTGATCAAGGAGCATGATATTTCCTGTTTCAAAAATATTAGTATCTTTTCCTTCGCGCACATACAGATTGTTCAGATAAGCCGGTGTAGTCACAAAGGTATCCTGTATATCCATTACCGGGATAAAGGCCAGATCCTTGCGAAGAGAAGGCTCTGCTACCAGACCAAGATCCAGTTTCTGCTGTTCCAGTCTTGAAAGGGTCTGAGCCGTTGACTGGCTTTCAATGGTCACTTTCATATGTGGATACTGGTCGATAAATGTTTTCAGGTAAGGAAGGAGCACATATTTGCACAGCGTATTGCTGACGCCGATACGAAGATGTCCAATGTCGAATTCCTGGATCCGCTTTAATTCCTGTTCACCTCTGCTTAAGGTGTCAAAAGCTTCTTTTGCGTGCTCGAATAGGATCTCTCCTTCAGAAGTAAGCTGAACACCTCGGGAACTGCGGGTAAACAGAGAAAGTCCCAGACTGTCTTCCAATTTGCTGATGGCCTTACTGATGGCAGGCTGACTGATGTACAGCTCCTTAGCCGCCTTGGAAATGTTTCCGGCCTTTGCTACTTCATAAAAGATTTTATATTGAGAAAGATTTTGTTCCATGAAAAACCTCCGAGAATTCAGGCGTATATTTCAATGTACTTTCGTTCTATGATGTTGGGGTCAAAAGGTATTTTGCCCCCTCTGATACCGAATTGCTACGTGCTTCGCACTCTCGCAATTCTATTCTATAACATTAATTCATATATATCATACCTTTTTATTATAGCAACAGATTGCAGAGAATGTAAAGCACGGAATAAAAGTCCTTACGATCGAAAGTGGTAAGGTATGGTTTAAGAAAGTTCTTGTGCCAGTTTGATAAATTCTGCCATTTCCCTTGTGACCCATTTATCTTTATGATACAGAAGCTGCCTCCAGGTGCAGATGGCAAAGTGTTTCACCGGAAGGATGCGCAGATAACCTTCCTTTACAGACTGTTCCACCGTAAAGTGAGGGAGAAAAGTAACACCTGTATTCTGTTTTAAAAACTGCAGAATAAAATCCGTATTTCCAATTTCCAGATAGGGATCCAGATGCTTTCCTATGGCGGCCAGATACTGATCTAAGATCAGGCGGTAGCTAGCATCTTTTTCAGTGAGAACAAAAGGATAGGAGAGAACTTCATCCAACTCCAGAGGCTCATTGTACTGGGCTAACGGATGGTCTGGCGTAGCTGCAAATATGATCTCCTCCGGTTCCTCTAAAACTTTTTCCCATTTCACATCATAGACCCGCTTATCCATAAAATACACCAGATCCAGCTGGTTGCTGTTGATCTGCTCTAAAAGCTGGTCCGGAGAATCGGTGCGGATGCTGATATTTACGTCGGGATGCCGCCTGTGATATTCCGTAAGAAGAGACGGGAAAATAGCAGCACAGATAGATTCGATGGTTCCAATACATAGGCGCCCTGTTAATTTTTGTGGGTGGGAGACAGCATCCTTTGCCTGAGCCATATCTCGTGTGATGGAAGCAGCATATTCATAAAAAACAGTGCCCTGATGAGTCAAGGTGGTCTGTTTCCCGATGCGGTCAAAGAGATGTACCCCCAGTTCTTGTTCCAACTGCTTAATCTGGATAGTGACAGCGGCTTGGGAATATCCAAGGACTTTAGCAGATTTTGAGAAACTTTGCAGCTTTGCAACCTGAAGAAAAGTAGATAATTCACGAAATTCCATAAAACAGACCTCGCTTATCCATAAAATTTTTTAAACAATATGTTTAAAATGTTAAATTTTACATCAAGATAGTTCTATGGTACAGTAAGTGCAGTGATAAATCAAGGACAATCTGGAGGCCGTAAAAATGGATAAGACAAATGAAAAATATAATGCGTATATTCAGATTTTAAAAGAAGAGCTGATCCCTGCAATGGGGTGCACAGAGCCTATCGCTTTAGCCTATGCAGCAGCAGTTGCAAGAAAAGTGCTGGGACAGCTGCCAGAGAAAGTAGATATTGGTGCAAGTGGAAGTATTATCAAGAATGTTAAATCGGTTATCGTACCAAATACCGATCACTTGAAGGGAATACCGGCTGCTGCAACAGCAGGCATCATTGCAGGCGATCCTGATAAGGAGCTGGAGGTTATTGCAAGCGTAACCAAAGATCAGGTAGAGCAGATGAAGGCATTCTTGGAAAAAACTCCCATTTCTGTAGAGCATGTAGATAATGGGCTGACATTTGATATTATCGTAACTCTGTATAAAGGTAATGAATACGCAAAAGTCCGCATTGCAAACTATCATACCAACATTGTCCTGATCGAGAAGAACGGCGAGATTCTGGAGCAGGTGGAAGTAGCAGGGGAAAAAGAAGAAGGTCTCACAGATAGAAGTTTGTTAAATTTGAAAGATATCTGTGATTTTGCTGATACAGTAGATGTGGAAGATATTAGACCAATCTTGAAACGCCAGATTGATTATAACTGGGCCATTGCACAAGAGGGGATCAAAGGAAATTATGGCGCAAACATTGGTAAGGTTCTGTTGGATATGGAAGGAAACAATGTGCGTGTTCGCGCCAAAGCAATGGCAGCAGCTGGTTCCGATGCCCGTATGAATGGATGTGAACTGCCTGTAGTCATTAACTCAGGAAGCGGTAATCAGGGGATCACAGCGTCTGTTCCGGTTATCGTATACGCAAAGGAGTTAAATGCAGGAGAAGAAAAAATGTACCGTGCTCTTGCATTATCCAACCTTGCATCCATTCATCAGAAAACACCGATCGGACGTCTTTCTGCATACTGCGGCGCAGTCAGTGCAGGTGCGGGTGCAGGTGCTGGTATTGCATATCTGTGCGGAGGTGGTTTTAAAGAGATCGCACATACAGTAGTAAATTCACTGGCTATCGTATCCGGTATTGTCTGTGACGGCGCAAAAGCTTCCTGCGCAGCAAAGATCGCATCCGCAGTAGAAGCAGGTATTTTAGGATACAATATGTACATCAGGGGACAGCAGTTCTACGGCGGTGACGGAATCGTTACCAAGGGCGTGGAGGAAACCTTAAAAAATGTAGGCCGTCTTGGAAAAGAAGGAATGAAAGAAACAAACGAAGAGATCATTAAGATTATGATCGGAGAGTAAAAAATAAAATCCCCGAGCGCAATTTACCGTGCGTTTGGGGATTTTTGGAGATATGCATTTGCTGTCAGTCGTTATCCGGCAGCAGTTTGATAATGACCATAATATTTTTAATAAACATACCTGGTTTCAACTCGATATCATCTACATGAGTAGAAGGCGGAATCTCACAGGTATCTTCTAGTTCAGCGGTAATCCAGTTACGGGCTGCATCTCTGGCATTTTCTACAGCATCCTCTAAATCTGGCCCGTCAGCTTCGCAGCATTCCAGATCCGGGAATTCTACATAAAAACCATTGTCATTTTCATGAGGGGTAAAAACAGCGGGATATACAAATGTCATAACATTTTTCCTCCGGATGTATTCAATGTTCTCGCAAAAACATTTTATAGTTGTTATTCTTCGGTGTATTATACTCTATTTATATAGGAAAAGCAAATGTTTCTGTTTACGGTACACGGATAGATGCTTTTGGAATCGAAAGTGCCGTAAGACAACATGATGACTGTGGAAATTTGCCATATTTAAATGCGAAGCCACGGCAAATTCAGTTGCTGGTCATGCAATGCATGAACTGTAACCCCTGAAAAAAGTACTTGCATTTCCACATACATAATGGTATAGTGTATACGATAACTGATGATTTTACTTAAGATGAGAGTGGGCGCTGGTCCACTCTTTCGTATTGTTAGGGAAAGAAAGGTGGTGCAGACATGACAAAAAAGGAAAGCTATGAAAACAGAGTAGAAGCATATCTGCTTCCTATTATGGAAGAGAACAACTTTGAACTGGTAGATGTAGAGTACGTAAAAGAAGCCGGAACCTGGTATTTAAGGGCCTATATTGATAAAGAAGGCGGCATTGCAGTAGATGACTGTGAAGTGATCAGCCGTAAGCTCAGCGACTGGCTGGACAAAGAAGACTTTATCGATGACAGCTACATTTTAGAGGTAAGTTCACCGGGACTTGGAAGACCTTTAAAAAAGGCAAAAGACTACGCAAGAAGCATTGGCCGTGAGGTAGAAGTAAGACTTTACAAAGCCATTGACAGACAGAAGGAATTTACAGGTACACTGAGCGCATATGATGATAAGACAGTGACACTGACCATGGAAGATGGAAGTGAGGCTGTATTTGAAAAAGCGGATATTGCACTGATCCGTCTGGCACTTGATTTTTAACGGAGAACATGATAGGAGGATAAACATGAATAAGGAACTGTTAGAGGCAATGGAGATATTGGAAAAAGAGAAAAATATCTCTAAAGATACCATGATCGAGGCAATTGAAAATTCCCTTATCACTGCCTGTAAAAACAATTTCGGAAAAGCAGATAATGTAAAGGTAGTTATGAACCGTACAACGGGTGACTTCGCTGTATATGCAGAAAAGACTGTAGTAGAAGAGGTAGAAGACCCGGTTATGGAGATCAGCCTTGCAGACGCAAGAATGATCAGTGCCAAATATCAGATCGGTGATACCGTACAGGTGCCTTTGGATTCCAAGAAATTCGGACGTATTGCCACCCAGAATGCAAAGAACGTAATCCTTCAGAAGATCCGTGAAGAAGAGCGTAAGGCATTATACAATGATTATTACACCATGGAAAAAGACGTTGCTACCGGTATTGTACAGCGTTACCTTGGAAAAAATATCAGTATCAACCTTGGTAAGGTAGATGCTATCTTAAACGAGAGTGAGCAGGTAAAAGGCGAAACATTCCGTCCAAATGATCGTATCAAAGTTTACATTGTAGAAGTAAAGGATACTACAAAGGGGCCACGCATTTCCGTATCCAGAACTCATCCAGACCTTGTTAAGCGTCTTTTTGAAGAAGAAGTATCTGAAGTACATGATGGTACTGTAGAAATCAAGGCAATTGCGAGAGAGGCTGGTTCCAGAACCAAGATCGCAGTTAAGTCCAATGATGCAAGTGTAGATCCGGTAGGCGCATGTGTAGGTGTGAACGGTGCCAGAGTCAATGCTATCGTAAATGAACTTCGAGGTGAAAAAATCGATATCATCAACTGGGATGAGAATCCTGCATATCTGATCGAGAATGCGTTAAGTCCGGCAAAGGTCATCTGTGTTGTTGCTGATGAAGAAGCAAGAGAAGCACAGGTCATTGTTCCGGATTATCAGTTATCACTGGCAATCGGTAAGGAAGGACAGAATGCACGCCTTGCAGCAAGACTGACCGGATATAAGATTGATATCAAGAGTGAGACCCAGGCGAAGGAAATGGGACTGTTTGAGCAGATGGGCTTACAGTACGGCGATGCTCCAGAAGAAACAGCTGAGGCAGAAGAAACAGAGGAAACTGCTCAGGATGACTACCCGGAAGAAAATGGCGAACAGTAGAGATAAGCTCTGAAAGATTAGGAGTGATAATAAGTGAGTGTAAAGAAAATCCCGCTGAGGCAGTGCATTGGCTGCGGTGAGATGAAAAGTAAAAAAGAAATGATAAGAGTGATCAAAACAGCCGAGGATCAGATCCTGTTAGATGTTACCGGACGTAAAAATGGCCGGGGTGCTTATCTGTGTCCGTCTATGGAATGCTTTAAGAAGGCTGTGAAAGGCAGAGGCCTGGAACGATCCTTTAAAATGGCTATCCCCAGAGAGATTTACGAAACTCTGGAAAAGGAGATGGAAGAAATTGATAGATAAAAATAAAATATTCAGCCTGATCGGACTGGCAACCAGGGCAAGAAGAGTGGTCAGCGGAGAATTTTCTACAGAAAGGTCTGTAAAAAGCGGGCGTTCCCATATGGTAATCGTATCGGAAGAAGCTTCTGATAATACAAAAAAAATGTTTACCAATATGTGTACTCACTATAAAGTTCCTATTTATCTGTTCGGCACAAAAGAGGAACTTGGGCATGCTATGGGACAGGAATTCCGTGCTTCTCTTTCAGTAGAGGACGCAGGATTTGCTAAATCCCTGGCATCACGGATGAATGTAAATGGAGGTAGTTTGAATGAGAGTAAGTGAACTGGCAAATGAACTGGGCAAGACCAGTAAGGAAGTATTAGATATCATTAAACAGAAAGACAGCTCAGCGTCTCTTTTTGCAGCTTCCAGCGTATCTAAGGACCAGGAAACCATGGTAAGAAACGCTGTTGGCCAGAAGAAAGAGGGAGCACCAAAGGCAGAAGAAGGAAAAAAAGAGCCTGCAAAGAAGAAACTGACTGCAGTATTCCGTCCACAGAACGCACAGCAGCAGATCAAGCGTCCTGTACCAAAGCAGCAGCCTAAGCCACAGCAGGCAGCACCAAAGGCAGAAGAAGCAAGACCGGTACAGGCATCAGAAGTAAAACCGCAGATACAGGAAACTGCTGCACCGGCAGAAAACAGATCTGCACAGGCTGAAAGAGGAAATTTCCAGGGCAGAAGCCAGAATGGCTATCAGAGAGATAACCGTGCAGAGCGCTCACAGGGCGGCTATCAGAACCGTGATGGCAGAAATGGCGGCTACCAAAGAGACAATAACCGCGCAGAGCGCCCGCAGGGTGGCTATCAGAACCGTGATGGAAGAACCGGCGGTTACCAGAGAGATAATAACCGTGCAGAGCGCCCACAGGGCGGCTATCAGAACCGTGACGGAAGAACCGGCGGTTACCAGAACCGTGAAGGCAGACCACAGGGCGGTTACCAGAATCGAGGAGACAGGCCGCAGGGTGGTTACCAGAATCGTGAAGGCAGACCACAGAGCGGCAGTTATCAGAATCGCGGGGACAGACCACAGGGTGGTTACCAGAACCGCGACGGCAGACCGCAAAACGGCGGCTATCAGAACCGCACAGACAGACCGCAGGGGGGAGTTCAGAACAGGAACCAGGGTAGCTTTGGCTCTCGTTTTGGTGAAGACAAGGACAGAGATAATACAAGCAGAAATGGCAATAGAGACGGCCGCCGTTCTGCCGGAAGCAGAGATAATCGTTCCTCTGCTTTTGATACTCCAATTCAGGCTAAGCCAAGCAGCACCCGTCAGGCAAACAAGAATGCTCATAAGAATGATCGGTTTGACAAGAGAGACAGAGAAGAAGATGGTAAGAAGAAAGCACAAAAGACAGGAAAGGGAGCTTTCATCATGCCACAGCCTAAGAAAGAAGAGGCTAAGGTTGAGGATGTTAAGACCATTACTCTCCCGGAGCGCTTAACAATCAAGGAACTGGCTGATAAGATGAAACTGCAGCCATCTGTTATTGTTAAGAAGTTGTTTTTAAAGGGCCAGATGGTTACTTTAAACCAGGAAATCGACTATGAACAGGCAGAAGAAATCGCAATGGAATTTGATGTTCTCTGCGAGCAGGAAGAAAAGGTCGATGTAATTGCTGAACTTCTGAAGGAAGAGGAAGAGAATGCAGAAGATATGGTTTCCAGACCACCTGTAGTCTGTGTAATGGGCCACGTTGACCATGGTAAAACCTCCCTTCTGGATGCCATCCGTCAGACTAACGTAACTGCAAGAGAGGCAGGCGGTATCACACAGCATATCGGTGCCTCTGTTATTGAGATTAATGACAGAAAGATTACTTTCCTTGATACACCAGGACATGAGGCATTTACCGCTATGCGTATGAGAGGTGCCCAGTCTACGGATATCGCTATCCTGGTAGTAGCAGCAGATGATGGTGTTATGCCACAGACTGTAGAAGCCATTAACCATGCAAAGGCAGCTGGCGTAGAGATCATTGTTGCTATTAACAAAATCGATAAGCCAAGTGCAAATGTTGATAAGGTAAAACAGGAACTGGCTGAATATGAGCTGATCCCGGAGGACTGGGGCGGAAGTACCATTTTTGTTCCTGTATCTGCGCATACAAAAGAAGGTATCACAGATCTTCTGGAAATGGTACTTTTGACGGCAGATGTCCTTGAATTAAAGGCAAATCCAAACCGTAAGGGCCGTGGCCTTGTGATCGAGGCTGAGCTGGATAAGGGAAAAGGACCTGTTGCAACTGTACTGGTACAGAAAGGTACATTAAAAGTTGGCGATACCATTGCTGCCGGAGCATGTTATGGTAAGATTCGTGCTATGATGGATGACAAGGGCCGCAGAGTAAAAGAAGCTGGTCCATCCACTCCTGTAGAGATTTTAGGTTTAAATGATGTTCCGCAGGCAGGTGAAGTATTCGTAGCAACGGAAAACGAAAAAGAGGCAAGAAGTTTTGCAGAGACCTTTATTTCTGAGAGCAAGAATAAGCTTCTGGAAGATACAAAGGCAAAACTGTCTCTGGATGACCTGTTCAGCCAGATCAAGGCAGGAAATGTAAAGGAACTTCCATTGATCATCAAGGCAGATGTTCAAGGCTCTGTAGAAGCAGTAAAGCAGAGTCTGGCAAAGCTGTCTAATGAAGAAGTCGTAGTAAAGGTGATCCATGGCGGTGTTGGCGCTATTAACGAATCGGATGTTTCACTGGCATCTGCTTCCAACGCTATCATCATCGGTTTCAATGTGCGTCCTGATGCAACTGCAAAATCTGTTGCAGAGCGTGAGAAGGTAGATATTCGGCTGTATAAGGTCATCTATCAGGCGATTGAAGATGTGGAAGCTGCTATGAAGGGTATGCTGGATCCTGTATTCGAGGAGAAGGTGATCGGTCATGGTATGATACGTCAGTTATTCAAGGCTTCCGGTGTTGGTACGATTGCTGGTTCTTATGTGTTGGACGGCAAGTTCCAGAGAGGCTGCAGCTGCCGTATTACAAGAGAAGGCGAGCAGATTTACGACGGACCTTTAGCTTCCTTAAAACGTTTCAAGGACGATGTAAAGGAAGTTGCTGCAGGATATGAGTGTGGTCTTGTATTCGAGAAGTTCAATGATCTTCAGGAAGATGACCAGATCGAAGCTTATATGATGGTAGAGGTTCCCAGATAATCTGCCGGATAGAATATCGTTTTATGAAAGAAAGGGATCATAATGCGTAAAAACAGCATTAAAAATACAAGGATCAATATGGAGGTTCAGAGGGAATTAAGCCAGATCATCCGTTCTGAGATTAAAGACCCGAGGATTCATCCGCTGACCAGTGTTGTAGCCGTAGAAGTAACTCCGGACTTAAAATACTGCAAAGCATATATCAGTGTGCTGGGGGATGAAGAAGCCGGCAAGGCAACCATTGAAGGACTGCGCAGTGCCGCTTCCTTCGTGCGCCGGGAACTGGCTCACAGAGTCAACTTACGTAACACTCCTGAGATCAAATTTATACTGGATCAATCCATTGAATATGGTGTAAGTATGTCAAAACTAATTGACGAAGTAACAAAAGATCTTCATGATAACGAGGAGGAGGGACTGGAATGACGGTTCTTGAACAGGCGTTAGAAGGAACAAAGTCCGTAGCGATTTTGGGACACGTAAGGCCGGATGGCGACTGCCTCGGCTCTGCTCTGGGTCTGTATAATTATCTTCTTGCTTCCTATCCGGATGTGCAGGCAGCTGTATATCTGGAGGAAGCTTCCTCAAAATTTGCTTATTTAAAGGGCTATGATGAGATCCATCATGAGATAGATGACAGGGAGTATGAGCTTTGTATCTGTCTTGACAGCAGCGATGAAGAGCGTCTGGGTGACTTTCATGTGTATCTGAAGCGGGCGAAAAAAAGCCTTTGCATGGATCACCACATTACAAACACCCGTTACTGTGAGATCAATTTAATAGCAGCTGACGCAAGCTCTGCCAGCGAAGTTCTTTATGGGCAGTTAAATACAGATAAAGTTGATAAAAATGTAGCGGAATGCCTGTACACAGGTCTGGTACATGATACTGGTGTGTTCAAATATTCCTGCACTTCTGCAAGAACCATGGAGATCGCCGGTTTTCTTATGGAAAAAGGGGTAGACTTTGGAAGCATCATTGACAACAGCTTCTATAAAAAGACATATGTGCAGAATCAGATCCTGGGAAGAGCACTTCTTGAGAGCATTACCTTCCTTGACGGAAAGGCTATTTTCAGTGCCCTGCGTCAGTCGGACCTGAATTTTTACGGTGTTGCCGGAAAAGACCTTGACGGTATTATCGACCAGCTGCGTCTTACAGAAGGCGTTGAAGTTGCCATTTTCCTGTATGAGACAGGACCTCAGCTGTACAAAGTAAGCCTACGGTCCCAAAAAATCGTAGATGTAAGCCGGGTTGCTTCTTATTTTGGAGGCGGTGGCCATGTACGTGCAGCAGGCTGTACCATGTCAGGAAGTATTCATGATGTAATCAATAATCTGTCTCTTCACATTGCCGAGCAGTTAGATGCCAAGGCAGCCGGGGAGGTTTGAATGTATCACGGAATCATGAATGTGTATAAAGAGCCGGGCTATACATCTCACGATGTTGTAGCCCGGCTTCGAGGGATTCTAAGACAGAAAAAGATCGGCCATACAGGAACACTTGATCCGGCGGCTCAGGGTGTCCTTCCCGTGTGCCTGGGAAATGGAACAAGGCTTTGCGATATGCTCACAGACAGGTCCAAAACCTATGAGGCAGTGCTTTTATTAGGACAGACTACAGACACACAGGATACTACAGGAATGGTACTTACAGAAAGTCATGAAAAGGCATTAGAACTGAATGAAGAACAGGTACGCCAGGTTATCTTAGGCTTTAAAGGAGATTATGACCAGATTCCACCTATGTATTCAGCCTTAAAAGTAGATGGAAAGAAGCTGTGCGATCTTGCCAGAGCAGGAAAAGAAGTAGAGCGCAAGGCAAGAAGGGTGCAGATCTTAGACATTTCTGTTGATAAAATAGAACTGCCAAGAGTCTGGATGACAGTCAGCTGTTCTAAGGGAACTTACATACGTACTCTTTGTGAGGACATTGGAGAAAAATTAGAAGTAGGGGGATGCATGGAATCCCTCCTGCGCACCCGTGTGGACCGTTTTCAGGTAAAAGACAGTTTAAAACTGGATGAACTCGAAGTTTTAAGAGATGCAGGAAAAATAGGAGAATATATCTGTTCTCTGGAAGAAGCCTTAGAAGGTTATCTGCCTGTATACACAAATACAGAAGGGGACAAGGCTTTAAAAAATGGCAATCCCTGCTTTAAGCAGCAGCTAAATCTGGAAAAAAGCACATCTTTAGAAAAGAAAAAAAACGGAGACAGATACCGTATGTACAACAGCCAGGGAGTTTTTATGGGGGTATATGAATACCAGGAAGAAAAACACTGGTGGAAACCCTGGAAAATGTTCATGCCGGATGGAGAAGGAAACCGATGAAATATATAGCAGATACAGTGGACTTTCAGCTGGAAGAGCCTACCGTAGTAACTCTTGGAAAATTTGATGGAAGACACAGAGGACATCAGAAGCTTCTTCGTACAATGGAAGAAGTAAAAAAAACTCTGGGTTACGCGACCGCCATTTTCACCTTCAATACACCTCCTAATACTTTTGTAACGGGAGAGGCAGCCACTGTGATTACTACCAGTGAAGAACGTCGGCACAATATGGAAAAAATGGGGATTGATTATCTGGTAGAATATCCTTTTACAGATGATGTTCGGAAAATGGACCCGTCTGTATTTGTAAAGGGTATCTTGGTAAATCGGATGAAGGCAAAAGCTATGGTAGTGGGGCCGGACTGCAGTTTTGGCTATAAAGGTGCCGGAAATGTAGAGCTTCTGGAAACATTAAGTCAAGAGCTTGGCTTTCAGCTTTATGTGATCGAAAAAGAAAAAGACCACAGAAGAGATATCAGCAGTACCTATATTCGGGAAGAACTTTCCCTTGGAAATGTAGCAAAAGCAAATGAACTGTTAGGTGAACCTTATGCTATCCACGGTATTGTAGTTCACGGCAACCACATCGGAGGACCGAAACTGGGATTTCCTACAGCTAATATCATCCCGCCGGCAAACAAGCGCCTGCCAAAATTCGGGGTCTATGTATCCAGAGTTCTTGCAGAAGGAAAGTATTATAAGGGGGTCACCAATATTGGCAGAAAGCCTACGATCCATGGAGACAATCCGGTAGGGGTAGAGACCTTTATCTTTGACTTTGACGGTGATATTTACGGTAAGATGATCGAGGTCCAGCTTTTGGAGTTTGACAGGGAAGAACAGCAATTTGCTTCCCTGGAAGAATTAAAAGAACGGATTGAAAAAGACAAAGAATTTAGCCTTATGTATTTTAAGGAAAATCCTCTTTACAACCCAGTTAAAATATGATACAGTAACCGAGTATGAAAAAACGCCGAAGCCCCGTTGCCTGGTGACTCCAGCCGGCAGCCTGGTTTAAGGTGAGAAAATTAATTTATTTTAGGAGGAATTACCATGATTTCTAAGGAAAAGAAAGCAGAGATTATCGCACAGTACGGACGTAAAGCAGGAGATACCGGTTCACCAGAAGTTCAGATTGCTATCCTTACAGAGAGAATTGCAGAACTGACCGCTCATCTTCAGCAGAATCCAAAGGATCATCACTCCAGAAGAGGACTTCTGATGATGGTTGGACACAGAAGAGGACTTCTTGATTACCTGAAGAAGACCGATCTGGAAGGCTATCGTGCCCTGATCGAAAAGCTGGGAATCAGAAAGTAATTATGAAAGTGTTGCCGGCGGCTGTGTGAACTGCGTGCTTGCACGTTGGGGCCGCATAGACATCTGGCAACCAAACTTTCAGTCATGTTTTAGGGTGGAGTTTACTCCACCCTATATTTGCATGAAGGCAGGTGCAAGAGGAACACTCCGGGACCGCTGATGTGTCTCAAACAGATGGTTTGGGATAGATCAGTAGTTTCGGCGTCTTTTGCCCTGTAAAGAAAAGCTATATGTTACAGAACGTTACAAAAGAGAAAAGGAGACACCCCATGTTTAAGAGTTTCAGTATGGATCTGGCTGGCCGTAAGCTGACTGTAGAAGTTGGCCGTGTAGCAGCTCAGGCAAATGGTGCAGCATTTATGCATTATGGCGATACTGTAGTACTTTCTACAGCAACCGCATCTGCAAAGCCAAGAGAAGGCATTGATTTCTTCCCTCTAAGTGTAGAATATGAGGAGAAGTTCTATTCCGTAGGAAAGATTCCGGGCGGCTTTAATAAGAGAGAAGGAAAAGCATCTGAAAATGCGATCTTGACTTCCCGCGTTATTGATCGTCCTATGCGTCCTTTATTCCCAAAGGATTACCGCAATGATGTAACCTTAGACAACGTAGTAATGTCTGTAGACCCGGACTGCAGCCCGGAGCTGACTGCTATGCTTGGTTCTGCCATTGCTACCAGTATTTCTGATATCCCATTTGACGGACCTTGCGCTACTACTCAGGTTGGTCTCATCGATGGCGAATTCATTATCAACCCAACTTCCGCTCAGAGACAGGTATCTGAGATGGCTTTGACAGTAGCTTCTACCAGAGAGAAAGTTATCATGATCGAAGCTGGTGCCAAGGAAGTTCCTGAGCAGAAGATGATTGAGGCTATTTTCAAAGCTCACGAAGTAAACCAGGAGATTATCCGTTTTATCGATACCATTGTAGCTGAGTGTGGAAAAGAAAAGCATACCTACGAAAGCTGCGCAGTTCCGGAAGAATTATTTGCAGCAATTAAGGAGATCGTTCCTTCTGAAGAGATGGAAACGGCTGTATTTACTGATGACAAGCAGACACGTGAGGCAAATATTGCAGCTATTACTGAGCGTCTGGAAGAGGCATTTGCTGAGAATGAAGAGTGGCTGTCGTTGTTAGGCGATGCTATTTACCAGTATGAGAAGAAGACTGTCCGCAAGATGATCTTAAAAGACCACAAGCGTCCGGACGGTCGAGCTATTACACAAATCCGTCCTTTAGCAGCTGAGATTGACATCCTTCCAAGAGTACATGGTTCCGGTATGTTTACCCGTGGACAGACACAAATCTTAAATGCCTGCACACTGGCACCATTATCTGAGGCTCAGAAAATCGATGGCTTGGATGCAAATGAGACAACGAAGCGTTATATGCATCATTACAACTTCCCGTCCTTCTCTGTAGGCGAGACAAAGCCAAGCAGAGGACCGGGCCGTCGTGAGATCGGACATGGCGCACTGGCTGAGCGTGCATTAGTTCCTGTACTTCCAAGTGAAGAAGAGTTCCCATATGCAATCCGTACTGTATCTGAGACTATGGAATCCAATGGTTCTACTTCCCAGGCAAGTATCTGTGCATCTACTCTGTCCTTAATGGCGGCTGGCGTACCGATCAAGCGTATGGTAGCGGGTATCTCCTGCGGTCTGGTAACTGGTGAGACGGATGATGATTACATTGTTCTGACTGATATTCAGGGACTGGAAGACTTCTTTGGCGATATGGACTTTAAGGTAGGCGGTACTGAAAAGGGTATTACTGCGATCCAGATGGATATTAAGATCCACGGTCTGACCCGTCCGATTATTGAAGAGGCAATTGCAAGAACTCGCGAAGCAAGAATGTATATCTTAGACAATGTTATGAAGCCTGTTATCTGCGAGCCTAGAAAGCATTTAAGTCAGTATGCTCCAAAGATTAAACAGATCACTATCGATCCTCAGAAGATCGGTGATGTAGTTGGCAAGCAGGGCAAAGTGATCAACAAGATTATCGAAGAGACCGGCGTTAAGATTGACATCAGCGATGACGGTATTGTAAATGTTTGCGGTACTGATGAGGCTATGATAGACCGCGCTATCGATATCATTACAGGAATCGTTACTGATATCGAAGCTGGAATGGTATTTACCGGCAAGGTAGTACGTATCATGAACTTCGGCGCATTTGTACAGCTTGCACCAAACAAGGACGGTATGGTGCACATTTCCAAACTGTCTGACAAGCACGTTGCAAAGGTAGAAGATGTTGTAAACATTGGTGACGAAGTAACTGTTAAGGTTGCAGAAGTTGACAAGATGGGAAGAATTAATCTGACCATGAGACCAAGCGACCTGGCAGAGAAGAAGGAAGAAAACTAAAATCAGAGGGTGAAAAAATGAAAGTAAGAACAAGATATGCACCAAGCCCTACAGGAAGAATGCACGTCGGAAATTTAAGAACAGCGCTGTATGCATACCTGATCGCAAAACATGAGGGAGGTGACTTCCTTTTAAGAATCGAAGATACTGACCAGGAACGTTATGTAGAAGGTGCTGTAGATATCATTTACAGAACCCTGGAAGAAACCGGTCTGGTCCACGATGAGGGACCAGACAAGGATGGCGGCTGCGGCCCTTATGTTCAGAGTGAGCGTCAGGCTTCCGGAATCTATATGGAATATGCAAAGAAACTGGTAGAAAAAGGTGAAGCATATTACTGTTTCTGTACACCTGAGCGTCTGGAAACCTTAAGAAAGACTGTAAACGGTGAGGAGATTATGTCCTATGATAAACACTGTCTGCACCTTTCCAAAGAGGAAATAGAGGCAAATCTGGCTGCCGGAAAGCCATTTGTTATCCGCCAGAACAACCCGACGGAAGGAACAACCACTTTCCATGACGAGATTTACGGAGATATCACTGTAGATAATTCTGAACTGGATGATATGGTACTGATTAAATCTGACGGTTATCCTACCTACAACTTTGCAAACGTAGTAGACGATCATCTTATGGGTATCACCCACGTAGTGAGAGGAAATGAATACCTTTCTTCTTCTCCAAAATACAACCGTCTTTACGATGCTTTCGGCTGGAAAGTGCCGGTTTATGTACACTGCCCGCTGATCACAGACGAGAGCCACCACAAATTAAGCAAGCGCTGCGGACATTCTTCTTTTGAGGATCTGGTAGAACAGGGCTTTGTTCCGGAAGCTATCGTAAACTATGTGGCGCTTCTTGGCTGGTCTCCGGAAGGCAATAACGAAATCTTCTCTCTGGAAGAGATGGTAAAGGAATTTGATTACCATCGTATGAATAAATCTCCGTCTGTTTTTGATATGACCAAGCTTCGCTGGATGAACGGTGAGTATATCAAAGCAATGAATTTTGACCGTTTCTATAAGCTGGCTGAGCCGTACTTAAAAGAAGTGATCAAGAAAGATTTAGACCTTAAGAAGATCGCAAACATGGTAAAGACCAGAATTGAAGTATTTCCGGAGATCAAAGATCATATTGATTTCTTTGAGGAACTTCCTGAGTATGATATTGCTATGTATACTCACAAGAAGATGAAGACAAATGCAGAGACTTCTCTTAAGGTATTAAAGGATGTACTTCCTATTTTGGAAGCAAAGGAAGATTTCAGCAATGATGCACTGTTTGCAGCACTTTCCGCTTATGTAAGTGAAACTGGAGTAAAGACCGGATTTGTTATGTGGCCGGTACGTACGGCTGTTTCTGGTAAGCAGATGACTCCTGCAGGAGCAACTGAGATCATGGAAATTCTTGGAAAAGAAGAATCATTAAAACGTATCTGCAAAGGCATTGAAATGCTGGAGGCTTAATACATGGCTTTTAATGAAGCGCAGAAAAGGGCGATCTGTCACACGGACGGACCTGCCCTTGTACTTGCAGGACCCGGATCAGGTAAGACTACGGTTATTACCAACCGGGTCCGTTATTTAACGGAAAAAGTGGGCGTAGAGCCTTCTAATATCCTGGTGATCACATTTACCAGGGCGGCAGCCCGTGAAATGAAAGAACGATATGAGCGGATAACCGGGACAGGATGCAGCAGAGTCTCTTTTGGGACCTTTCATTCTGTCTTTTTTATGATATTAAAACTGGCATACAGGTATCAGGCAGCTAATATCGTAAAAGAAGAGCAGCGTATCCGGTTTGTAAGGGAACAGTTAGATCAGACGGATTTGGAAATAGAAGACGAAGGTGAATTTATTACTTCCGTATTGTCAGAGATTAGCCTGATCAAAGGAGAATTAATGTCTCTGGACAATTATTATGCCAAAAGCTGTTCTAAAACGATCTTTAAGGAATTGTTCGAAGGATACGAAAAACGCCTTCGCAAACAGGGACTACTGGATTTTGATGATATGCTTGCCATGTGCTATGAGCTTTTTAAAGAGCGTAAGGATATTTTGCAGGCATGGCAGAGAAAATATAAGTACATACTTATCGATGAGTTTCAGGATATCAACCAGATCCAGTATGAGATCGTAAAAATGCTGGCTCTGCCGGAAAACAACCTGTTTATTGTAGGAGATGATGACCAGTCTATCTATCGTTTCCGGGGAGCAAGGCCGGAGCTGATGCTGGGCTTTGAAAAAGATTATCCGGACGCGCAGCGGATTTTGTTAGATGTAAATTACCGCTGCGTGGATCCGGTGATCGAGAGCGCGGGAAAACTGATCGCCTGTAATAAAACACGTTTCCAGAAAAAAATCCGTGGAAACCGGGGAAAAGGCTGCCCTGTATTTGTAAAAGAGTGGACGGATCCTTTAGCAGAGACAAAGGCTATTACAGAAGAACTGCGGGATTACCACCAGATGGGGATCGCCTATGAGGATATGGCGGTCTTATACCGTACCAATCAGGGGCCGAGGCTTCTTATTGAGCGGATGATGGAGTATAATATACCATTTCACATGCGGGATACAGTGCCAAACCTCTATGAACACTGGATCTCAAAAAATGTGTTCTGCTACATTTATGCGGCCTTAGGAGATCTGAGCCGTTCTAATATGCTTCAGATCATCAACCGCCCCACCAGATACATCAGCAGGGATGCCTTAGATACGAAGGTGATTCGCTGGGAACAGCTGCGTTCTTTCTATCAGGATAAAAACTGGATGTTAGACCGCATTGATCAACTGGTATATGACCTGGCAATGCTGCGAGATATGGCTCCGGCAGGGGCCGTAAATTATATCCGAAAAGCCATTGGATATGACGATTACTTAAGAGAGTATGCCAATGAGCGAAGATTAAGGCCGGAGGACTTGTTTGAGGTTTTAGATGCTCTTCAAGAAAGTGCAGTACCTTTTAAAACCTATGAGTCATGGTTTAACCATATGGATGAGTACAAAGAGCAACTAAAGGAGCAGTCTGCTTTAAGAGAGGCAGAAAAAGAGGGTGTCAGTCTGATGACCATGCACAGCTGTAAGGGGCTGGAATTTAAAGTAGTATATATTCTGGATGCAAATGAGGGAATAACACCCCATCATAAGGCGGTTTTAGAACCGGATATGGAAGAAGAACGCCGTATGTTCTATGTGGCAATGACCAGAGCAAAGGACAGGCTGCACATTTTCTATGTAAAAGAACGCTATCACAAGCGGCAGGCTGCGTCCCGCTTTGTGACAGAGACAGGACTTCTTGGTGACAAGGGGAATTTGGAAAAAAATGGAAAGTCAAAGGAAAAACCAGATACAAAATAGGAAAGAAAATAAACAGATGGAATCTGCGGACAGAAACACTGGCCTGGTCCACATCTACTGTGGAGATGGAAAAGGAAAAACTACGGCATCGGTAGGCGCTGGTGTCCGTGCAGCAGGAAACGGAAAAAAAGTAGTGATAAAACGTTTTCTGAAAAATGACTATTCCGGAGAAGTGGAAGTTTTAAAACAGATCCCGGGAATAACGGTACTTCCATGTACCAGACAGTTTGGATTTTCCTGGAAAATGAGTTCCCGAGAGAAAGAAGGGGCCAAAGAATATTACGGGGAAGAACTGGAAAAGGCCTGGAAAACAGCCGGAGATCAGGATGCGGATATGCTGATCTTAGACGAGGCAGTAGGTGCCTGTGGCCTTGGCTTTATAAGGGAAGATCGTCTGTTGGAACTGATTAGCAGTAAACCGGAAAAATTAGAGGTGATTTTGACTGGAAGAAACCCTTCTAAAGAACTGCTTGCAGCTGCAGATTATGTAACAGAAATGGTCATGCGTGCCCACCCTTATACCAGGGGGATCCCGGCCAGAAAAGGAATCGAATATTAGCTTGCAATTTTACAGGTAGTCTGATAAAGTGTAAATGAACAGCGAAAAGCTGTAACATTTAACCGGATTGGATATGAAAGGAATAAAATATGGCAGACGAGAAGAACTTAAATGAAGAAGAGGAAATGACTGTTACCCTTACATTAGATGATGATTCTGAGATTGAGTGCGTGGTCCTTAACATCTTCTCTGCAGGAGACCGTGAATATATCGCCCTTCTTCCTATGGAAGGAGCAGATTCCGATGAAGGAGAAGTTTATCTGTACCGCTACAGCGAGACAGAAGATGGAACTCCTGTTCTGGATAACATCATGGATGATGATGAATACGAGATCGTTGCTGACGCATTTGACGAAATGTTAGATGATCAGGAATACGATGAGCTGGTAAGCGAAGAAGATTTAGACGACTAATTTTAAACCTCAGATAAGTGGCCGGGATATGTAAATGTGCATGTCTCGGCTTTTTTTGATTCATAGGAAATTGCATCCTATGAGTCAAAAAACGTTCCGCGCGGATGCGCATTCGGAGAAGTGGCAGATGGTTGCCAAAGCAAGCGCGCCTCGGCGTGAGAATCCGACAAGACAGATCCTTTTTCATTTAAACTGCCAAGTTGTGAAACTTGTGTGAAAGCGTGGCAATCCCGTTTTTTTTTGTTATAATAATGGCAAAAGCAAGTAATAGGTTTAAAACACTTAAAATATGTACGTGCATAAAACCGGCAGGAGGAGCAGAAAATGGATGCTTTGAAAATATTAATGGTAGATGATGAAGCGAGAATGCGAAAGCTGGTAAAGGATTTCCTTACTAACAAAGGCTTTTGTGTAGTGGAAGCAGGAGACGGAGAAGAGGCGTTGGAGATCTTCTTTGCGCAGAAGGATATTGCGCTGATCTTATTAGATGTGATGATGCCAAAACTGGATGGCTGGGAAGTGCTTAAGACCATCCGTAAATATTCTAAAGTACCGGTAATCATGCTTACAGCCAGAAGTGAGGAACGGGATGAACTTCAGGGATTTTCACTGGGGGTAGATGAATACATTTCAAAACCATTCAGCCCAAAGATCCTGGTTGCAAGAGTGGAAGCAATCCTTCGCCGAACCAATGCAGTTTCGTCTGATGTGATCAATGTTGGCGGCATCTGCATTGATAAGGCAGCACACAGAGTGACTATTGACGGAAAAGAGATCGAATTAAGCTTTAAGGAGTTTGAACTTCTCACCTTTTTCGTGGAAAATCAGGGAATTGCCCTTTCCAGAGAAAAGATTTTAAATAACGTATGGAATTACGATTATTTCGGTGATGCCAGAACGATTGATACCCATGTGAAAAAGCTGCGCAGCAAAATGGGAGAAAAAGGTGAATATATCAGGACCATCTGGGGAATGGGCTACAAATTTGAGGTAGGAGAAGAATGAAACGATCCATCCGAACAACATTTATAGGACTGTTTATTGGCCTTATGGCAGTGGTCCTTATGGCTGTATGGGCTATGAATAGTTTCTTTTTGGAAAAATATTATCTGAATGACAAAGTAAAGATCCTTCAGGATACTTATACTCAGCTGAATGAATATGCAATAGAAAAAGCGGCAGCTGGGGAAGATATCATGGATGATCTTCAAAGTCTTTATTCAAAAGACGGAGAGCAAAATGAGATCACCAGGTTGATCCGTAATATGAATGAAAAGTACAATATTACAGTGGTAATTGTGGACAGTACCAATGATGAAACATACCCATCCTTCTGGGATGGACGGCTTTTGGCGGACCGTGTCCAGGAGTATATTCTGGGAAAGAGGGGACCAAAGACAGAAACTCTGGTGCAGGAAGAAAATTATACCATTGAGAAAAGCTTTGATCGTCACGCAAAAAGCTTTTATCTGCAAAACTGGGGGTTCTTTGAAGATAATAAGACTATTTTTATCATGTCCATGCCTATTGCCAGCATCCATGAAAGCGTAGATCTTTCCAACCGTTTTATGGTGTATATCGGTCTCATAGCTTTGGCAGCAGGAAGTATTATCATGTACTTTGCAGGAAAAAAGATCACTTCCCCTATCCTTTCTCTTGCAGCACTTTCCGAACGCATGTCAGAACTGGATTTTGATGCTCGTTATACCGGAAATTCCGAAGATGAGATCGGCGTACTGGGAAAGAGTATGAATACCCTTTCAGAAAAACTGAAAGATACCATTGGAGAATTAAAAACAGCAAACAATGAGCTACAAAAGGATATTGAAGAAAAGATACGCATTGATGAGGCACGAAAAGAATTTATAGCAAATGTATCCCATGAACTGAAAACGCCTATCGCTTTGATCCAGGGATATGCAGAGGGACTTACAGAAGGAATGGCAGAGGATCCGGAAAGCAGAGATTATTACTGTGAAGTCATCCAGGATGAAGCTGGAAAGATGAACAAGATGGTAAAACAACTTCTGACTCTTACCGCTCTTGAATTCGGCAATGACAAACCGGTCATAGAGCAGTTTGAGCTGGTTACTTTAATAAACGGTGTTCTTTCATCCGCAAAGATCCTTCTTCAGCAGAAAGAAGCCAATGTGGTTTTTGATACCAGTGAACCGGTCATGGTATGGGCGGATGAGTTTAAGATAGAAGAAGTAGTGACCAACTATCTGAATAATGCTATGAACCATTTAGATGGGGAAAGGCGCATTGAGATCCACATTGAGAAAAATGACAAAGAAGTAAAAGTAACTGTATTTAACACAGGCCAGAATATACCAGAAGAAGATCTTGGCAAACTCTGGACTAAGTTCTATAAGGTAGATAAGGCACGTACCAGGGCTTACGGTGGAAGCGGTATCGGTCTTTCCATTGTAAAGGCGATCATGGATTCACATAACAAAGCCTGCGGTGTGCAGAATGTAAAAGATGGTGTGGAATTCTGGTTTACCCTAGATTGCAGTGTTTCATAAGTGATAGTAAGTATAGTATAAAGGGGTGCCGGAAGGCACCTTTTTATAATGCAAAAATATAGGGAAAAAGTTTTTAGGATAATAATAAAAAAATAGTTGACATATTCGCTGGCATCTGATAATATATATTTCGCTGTCGCAAGATAGAAAAATAAAAAGAAAAATAAATAAAAAAGTTGTTGACAAAAACAAAAGCCTGTGATAATATATCAGAGTTGCTGTTGAGAAAGTTAGCGACAACGAACCTTGATAATTGAAGATTAAACAGTATGTAAAACCCTGAAAATTCAGAAAATAAAAGGTCTGGTTTAGACCTTTGGATTTGAGAAAATTCAGAACAAAAACCAAGTAAT
>CAVFER010000026.1:0-34527 GCA_963621525.1 bacterium
AAAGAACCTGTCCCTTTGCAACCACATCGCCTGCCTTTACATTCACCTCCGTCACATCACCGCCTGCCTTGGGGTAAATGTAAACTACATCAGAAGGCTCGATCTTACCGATGACACTGGTGGTCAGCCGGATATCTCCTGTCTGTGGCGTTTGTGCATCCATAACAGGAAGAGCCACTGCCTGGGCAAACTGTTTCGGTTTGGTAAATTTAGGTACAATGACCGCACACAATGCAACAATACAGATCCCTGCAATTATGATCTTTTTCTTCATTTTTCTCTTATCCTTTCCCGGTACAGCAGAGAAAACTGCTGCTTTTCTCATATTTATTAAAACTCTTCCTAAGAATACCATTGCTTAATGAACCGATTCTTAATCGAAGATGAACTGAAGATGAAATCACATTTTTTTCACATTTTCTTTTCCTTCAGGATTTGTTCCTGTTCATGCGTTGTATGTACAGTCACTAAAATTCTTTTATTTTATTCTCTATATTTCACCTGCTGTTCATAAAAATATGCTATGCTGAACATATTAAAAACCTGATCTGCCGACGCAGGCAAAAACAGGATACATATATTGATAAATATACATACGAAAGGCAGACGTACTACCATGCAGATATTGACCATTCTTGTAATAGAAGACGAAGATTCTCTGCTCCAGCTTTATCGCATCGTGCTGGAAAAAGAGGGATTTAAAGTACTGACAGTCCACAATGGACAGGAAGCCTGGGATTTGATTGAGAAAGAACATGTAGACCTGGTGATCACCGATATTTTAATGCCGGTCATGGACGGGTACGAATTTACAGAATTGCTGCGCCGTTCTAATCCCAGCATGCCCGTGCTTATGATTACGGCAAAGGATGATTTTCCTTCTAAAAATAAAGGATTTTCCCTGGGAACTGATGACTACATGACAAAACCGGTGAATTTAGATGAAATGGTATTAAGAGTGCGGGCACTGTTGCGCCGTTCTAATATTGCCAACAACAAACAGCTAACCTTACCTCATACAGTTTTAGACTATGACGCCCTGACAGTGACCGAAGGAGATAATTCCCAGATGCTTCCTCAAAAAGAGTTTTTCCTGTTATTTAAACTAATCTCCTATCCTAATAAGATCTTCACTCGCATGCAATTGATGGATGAGATCTGGGGGCGGAACAGTGAATCCGATCTGCAAACCATTGATGTACATATCAACCGGCTGCGCAGGCGTTTTGAGCACAATCCGGATTTTGAGATCATAACAGTCCGGGGACTTGGATATAAGGTGGTGATGAGAGAATGAAAGATCTGAAATTATGGGGTATTTTTATCAGTGTGATTGTTGCTGTGCAAGTGCTTGGATTTTGTTTATTTTCCAGCGTTACCTGGTGTCTGTTCCATATTGGCATTTTAAATCCGGACAATCCCCCTGCCGGCTGGCTGCCTTTTCTCACCAGCATCTTAAGCTCCGTATTGATCTCAATCTGTATCACTATGGTCATTTCCCAGCACTTTTTCCGTCCAATCCAGAACCTGATCAGGGCTCTGGAACAGGTTTCCGCCGGAAATTTCGACGTCCGTTTAAAAGAACATGCTATCTGGTGCGAAGTAAGAGAAATGAATGTAAACTTCAACAAAATGGTAAAAGAATTAAATTCCATTGAAACTTTGCAATCCGATTTTATCCAGAACGTATCCCATGAGATAAAGACTCCTTTAGCCGCCATTGAAGGCTACGCCACACTTTTATCTGCTTCTACTGATAATGAGCAAAATAAGTTGTATGCAACCCAGATACTAAAAAGTTCCCGGCAGCTTTCTACACTAACCGGGAACATTTTAAAACTGTCTAAGCTGGAAAACCAGTCTATCATCTCTGAGAAAAAGATATTTTCTCTGGACGAACAGATTCGTCAGGCTGTACTTTCCTTAGAGCCTATCTGGTCAGGAAAAAATATTGATATTGACCTGGATCTTCCGGAAGTATCTTTTTATGGAAATGAAGACCTTATTTTTCAGATCTGGACAAATCTGATCTCCAACGGGATCAAATTCACCCCTTCCGGCGGCCTAGTATCAGTAAAAATGTCTGCAAATGAATCTTATATAAACGTTACCATTGCAGACAACGGCATTGGCATGACGGAAGAAGTAAAGCAACACATCTTTGACAAATTTTACCAGGCTGAAGGCAGTCGCAGTATGGAAGGCAATGGCCTGGGCCTGACATTAGTAAAAAAGATCCTCAGTCTCTGCGGCGGCACCATTGAAGTCACCAGCAAGACAGACCTTGGATCTACATTCATCGTTAAGCTTCCCGTTGACTTATAGGCGACACATACTGTTTCTGTCGCTGACACGCTCCAAGCGCAACCGGTACATTGTTTGATAATAACTATCACAGCCTGCTTCAAAGCATTTTAATAGCCTCTATGGTCCGTGCATATTCTTTCTCCACTTCTGACATCAGCCTGGCTGCTTTTTCCATATCACCAAAACCGGTATCCGTGGGCCTTAATACTTCTGTTACTTTTGCAGCCGCCCTGTAAAGAGGACCAAATCCCAGATTTTGAGCCACTCCTTTTAAAGTATGGGCGCTGCGGAATGCTTCCGGTGCATTTCCGGTTGCCATAGCCTCTTTTAACTTTGCATAACTGTCATCCTCCGGAAACTTTAAGGCAAATTTGTGCACCAGCACATCGCTTCTTAATCTGGATAAAACATCCTCATAATCAGCTCCCATTTTATCATAGCACTCCTTTAAGCTCATCATCTTGCTCCTCCTGCATCTCAGAGTTTTCCTCGTATCTGAATTTCATGATGTTGGGGTCAAAAGGTATTTTGACCCCTCTGGTAAACAAAATCCCTGTTACAGGCATTTTTCATAACCATAGGAAAGCAGTGTTTAGAATTACCAAAATCACCTGACATTATACTGGAAAATGTAATTTAAAACAACTATTAATCCACTAATTTATCTAATTCTTTCACATATTCTGTCTCGCTACAGCTTTTATGATTTGCTTTTGACGCATAAATGTTGACAGCTGCCTGAGATTTCTTAACAGACTGCATGGTTCCGGCACCTGCTACACAGCCGCCCGGACATGCCATTCCCTCTAACAGATAGCCGTTATATTTGCCTAAAGTTGCAAGTTTTAACAGCTGACGGCACTCTTTTAAGCCTTCTGCATTCGCTATCTTAACCTCCATATCCGGTCTCAGTTCTTTTAAGACATTCTTAACAGAGTTTGCCACTCCTCCTGCAACAGCGAAGTTTCTTCCGTCTGTAGAAGCATCATTGACACCATTGGGATCTTCTTCAATGTTTTCAATATCTACATGCTTTGCATCGAAAATTCCGGCCATTTCCTCAAAGGTCAATACAAAATCCACATCACTTCGTATGCTGGTACGCATTGCTTCCAGTTTCTTTGCTGCGCACGGTCCGATAAATACAACCTTTGCAGACTCATGCTGCTTCTTGATCAATCTTGCCGTTAAAGTCATAGGAGTCAGTGCCATGGAAATGCAGTTTGCATACTTCGGATATACCTTCTTTGCCATTGCAGACCACGCAGGACAGCAGGAAGTTGCCATAAACGGGATCTTCTCCGGTACTTCCGCTAAGAAGTCCTGTGCTTCCTGCGCTGCACAAAGATCAGCACCGATGGCCACCTCAAATACATCGGCAAAGCCTAACTTCTTCATAGCAGCACGAAGTTTTCCGGGAGTTACCTTTGGTCCGAACTGTCCTACGAATGCAGGAGCTACTGCTGCGTATACACGCTCGCCGGACTGAATGGCACGGATAGTCTGGAAGATCTGGGACTTATCTGCAATCGCGCCAAACGGGCAGTTTACAAGGCACTGTCCACAGGATACGCACTTATCATAGTCGATATCTGCCTTTCCGTTTTCATCAGAAGAGATCGCATCCATACCGCAAGCTGCTGCACATGGTCTTTGCTGAACGATGATTGCATTGTAAGAACATACAGTTGCACACTTTCCGCACTTGATACATTTATCCTCATCAATATGGGAGCGTCCTGTGGTACGATCCAGAGTAACAGCTCCCTTTGGACAGACCTCTACACAAGGATGTGCTAAACATCCCTGACATCCATCTGTTATATGGACTCTCTTTTCCCGACAGGCATTGCAGGAAAACTTGATAACATTAATCAACGGAGGTGTGTAATAAGTTTCTGCTCTGTCTGCTGCTTCAATATTATCGGAAACCGGTGCATGCTCAGCTGCACTACGGCACGGAAGCCCCATTGCCAGACGCAGTCTCTCTCCGACGATCGCTCTCTCTAAGAATACGTCATTACGGAAGTTTCCAACTTCTCCCGGAATGATCTTATATGGAAGTTCCTCAATACGCTTGTCTACCGGCCATTCGGTATGATAAGCCATACGGGCTACTTCTCTAAAGATTCTGTGTCGGATCTCCTGAATACGGGTTTCTACTCCTCTCATTGGCCTTCTCCTCTTTGTTGTGATTTTTTTAACAGTTCTGTTTTTCATATATAATCAGCAAACGCACCTCTGGCGCGTTCCTGATATGCTTGGTAAACATAACAGAAACAGCTCATTCGGGCTGTTTCTGTTTTTATTATACGCATATACGAAAAACATTGCAAGTGATTTTCTTTCTCATTAACTTATGTTTCTGTTAAAAAACACACAAACTGGTGTTTACTGGATCCATGCCCCGTTTCTATCTACATAATACCCATCCGGCGTGCGGGTATTGGTAAGCATTTCACCGCTGTCGCAGCAGTAATACCATACGTCCTTCCACTGCACCCAGCCGGTTACCATATAGCCGGAAGCATTGAAGAAGTACCAGTAATTGTTGATATACTGCCACTGGCTCACCGGATAGCTGCGGTCTGCGTTGCAGTACCACCAGCCAACATCATTTTTAAGCCATGCTCCCTGACTCTTATTCGTGTCTCCCGGACCTCCGTCATCATTTATGGAGTTGGATGGTGTATTTCCGGAGGATTTTCCATTGTCACGGATATCTTTTGCTTCGCTGGAGGAAACACTTAACTCATCAGACTCTTCCCAGTCTCCTTTATTGGAGGAATTGTAAATAGCACGTACCTTAAAGGTATAATCACCGCTTCTTGTGAAATAGCTGGCAAAATTGTAACTGGTGTCTGTAGTAGAAATAGCGGAAGAAACGCTGCTTCCGTCTCTGTAAAGACGTACTTCATAACGCTTTGCGTCATCTGGTTCTTCCCAGCTTGCGGTACCATCATAATCATCCCAATTCAGTTCTGTTACATCCAGATCATAGTCACTGGAGTCACGGTCTAATTTATCCAGTGTGAGGCTGACTGTCAATTCATATTTACCGGAACGGCTGACAGATGTAACGCTTGCGTCATTTCCGCTGACGGAAATATCACTTTTTGAAATACCTGTTCCAAAATAAGCATCCCCATCGGAAGACAATGTAACTTTGATCTTTGGTCTTGTGCCACTTTTCCATTCATCAGAAGGCTCATTTGTAACCTCCACATCATCTATACTGCAGTATCTTGAGGAAGTGGTCACATCTACATCGCTGTTGTCATCTCCCGCCTCAATGGATGAATCGATCTTCAGTGAAATACTGCTGATCTTCGTGTCCGCCCATGCATTCATAGGCATCGCAAGACTTAGTGCCGTAATAAGTGCTGCCCAAAGTTTTCCCGATTTCTTCATAGAACTTCTCCTTTACTTCCGCCTGTTTCCAGACGTTTCTCAACTTAATTTAAGTATAGCACGGCTTCTTATTACTTTTCTATTACAATTTCAGTCTCAGCCTTTACAATATCGGGCCGGATATCAGATTTTCAGTCTTTTTAGCAGGATCTCTCCGGCAAAACGATCCACCTGTCTTCTAAGTTATGGATTGCTGCTCGTATCCCATAGGCTTTTTCGATTCGGTCTGGTGTGATCACCTCTTTTGTTGCTCCTTCTGCCAATACATGACCATCGTGTAATAATGCCACCCGATCTGCAAAATCAAGAGCCAAATTTAGATCATGGATCACGGCTACCACTGCCAGGTTCTTTTCCCGGCTTACTTTTACCAGAAGTTCCATAACCTCATACTGATAGCGCAGATCAAGGCTGCTGGTAGGCTCGTCTAAAAGAAGCACCTGTGGATCACCTGCCATTGCCCTGGCGATCAAAATTCTCTGACGCTCTCCGCCGCTTAGCTGTCCCATCTGCCGGAAAGCATAATCGGACAGCCCAAACTGTTCTAACACCTGGGCGCTTTTTTCCACATCTTCCTTTCCTGTTTTTCCACCAGAAAAAGGAAGACGTCCGGAAATAACTGTTTCCATAACAGTAAGGCTTAAACCGGCCTGTGTATTCTGGGGAACATAGCCGAAGATCTTTGCCTTCTCCTTAAGAGAAAGAGGCTTTGTGTCCTGTCCCAGCCATTTTACAGTTCCATCAGAAGCTTTTAAAAGGCCGTTGATGCATTTTAACAAGGTGGACTTTCCCGCCCCATTAGCACCTAACAGCAGGCATACTTCCCCACGTCTGGCCTGGAAACCGGTGCCTTTTAAGATCTCACGTTTGCCGTAGTGGAATTTGATCCCGGAAACTTCCAGGTCATTTGCAGTTTTCATTCCAATTCCTGGTCCATTTTCCTGTCCATTTTCGGCCACTGTTCTGTCTTCCGTTCCAGTCACATTTTCATTTCCAATCACATTTCTATCTTCCATCACAGACTCTTCCTCCTTTCACGAAGGATGAGGTACAGGAACAGCGGAACACCTACATAGGAAACAACAATGCCCACAGGCACGGTGGTAGGTGAAAAAGCATTTCTTCCCAGTGTATCTGCTGCCAGCACTAAAAATGCCCCTGTTACTGCGGAATATGGAAGAAGATGACGGTAATCACCGCCAATGAGCATACGGGCCATGTGAGGTGCTACCAGACCGACAAAACCGATGATGCCGGTAAAGCTGACTACAGAGGCTGTCAGCAGGGTTACCGCGCCGCCGCAAAGGAGTCTGGTGCGCTTTACATTCACGCCTAAAGCTCTTGCAGTCTCATCTCCTCCATCGTCTAACAGGTTAAATGCCCATGCCTGACTCATAAATACAGGAAAAGATACTACAAAGAAGAAAAGCATGACACTGATATCCAACCATGTTACAGCTGTAAGGCTTCCAAAAGACCAGTTTACAATGGCTGGAAGCTGCTGCTCATTTGCCACAAACTGCATAGTGGAGTTTAAAGCATTAAACAGATAATTTAAGGCAATACCGGTCAGTACCAGTGCTTCCGGGCGAAGCTGTCTGTAGCTTGCCACTGTATAAACAACAATGGCACAGAGCACAGACATTGCAAAAGCCGCTGCTACCGTAGCCCCCTTCTGCATCCATACAGGAAAACCTCCAAATAAGATCATCAGTGCTGCTCCCAAAGCTGCTGCACTGGAAAGACCGGTGGTAAAGGGACTTGCCATTGAATTTCCTGTAATGGCCTGCATACCAGAACCTGCGATCCCCAGTCCTGCTCCTGCGATCACAGCTGCCACGATCCTCGGAAATCTTAACATAAGAAGTACATTCTGCTCTTTTGCATCTAAGGGAGATACCCCTTCAAATATTCCCTGTAAAGAAGGGATCCATGTTACGATCATGCGGTCTGGTGTCAGCTTTGCCACCCCCAGGCAGGCAGCCCATACAGCCATCACCAGCAACGCTAATAGAAGAACAGCCAGGAGAATATTCTTTCTCCTGGCTCTTCGCAGATAATCACCTGCTAAATCTCTTTTTTCCTGGTTATTATCCGCCCTCATGGTCATTAACCTTGCGCAGGCACGTGATAATAATGAGGTGCGTTTGGTTCAAATCCCTGATACTTCATCCACTGGGTGAAGATAGCATCTGGGTCTAAGTCGGTCATCAGATCCGGATACAGCCATTTTGCCATGTAAGCAGCGCCGATCATCTTTCCAAGGCCGCCGCTCATAAATGCTGTATTCAGATAGAAGTTTCCTTCCTTAACAGCCTTTAAATCCTTCCAGCCCGGACGCTGCAGCAGTTCGTCTGCCTTCTCAGCAAATTCTTCCTGTGGAGGCGCTGTAAATACGCCGCTGTTTCCAATTACATTCTTACCAGCATAAATCTTTACGATCAGATCTGGATCTTCTGTTAAGATCTGCTCTGGGTCAATATCCTTGCCGGCTAAGGAGGCATCACCGAAAATATTGATACCGCCAGCCATAAGGATCATGTTGTGCCAGCCGTCATTGGAAGTTCCGGGGATACAGGTGCTGTAATCATCACCGTACTCCCAGTAAACCTTCTTGCGGTCTGTTACCTGCTTTAACTGCTCATTGATATAATCAACCGGTTTCTGGTAGAAGTCAACCAGTTCTTCTGCCTGCTCCTGCTTTCCAAACAGTTCGCCGCAAAGACGGATCTGCTTCGGAACATCCGAGTTGTCCCAGCCGGTAATGACTACTACCTTGATGCCAAAGGACTCTAATTTTTCTACAGACTCTTCTACTTTGCCGTTCTTTGGAACTACCAGAACCTGAGGATCTAATGCAACAATCTTCTCATAATCGTACTCATCTTTTCCAAAGGTCTCGTCTTCACCAAACTGTGGCCAGTATACCGGGTCCTGGGAGGTGTACTGATCTACACCTACTACTGCGTCACCAGCGCCTACGGCACGGATCAGCTCGTTATTGTAACGGTTTGCAACGCAGGCACGGGTAATCGGAAGCTCCAGTTCTACTTCTCTTCCAAGGTCATCTACAAATGTAGTGGTCTCTCCCTCTTTTGCCTCTGCAGTAGTCTCAGTAACAGTTGTTTCCTCTGCTGTAATTTCTGCTGCGGTTGTTTCTGCCGCTGTTGTCTCCTGCTTGGATGCAGTGTTTCCTGCGCATCCTGTTACTGCGATCATTGCACCTGCTAAGATCGCTGCCAGCCATCTCTTGCTGTTTCTCATTTTTATGTCTCCTTTCAGTCTGCCTGTCCTTTGTATCTCTACCAGAACAAAATATGCGCTCCATCATAAATTGCATAACAGAGCCATATCTTCCGCAAAATCACATATATTTTCATATGCATGTGTTTTTGCAGACTGAAAGGTAATCGTCCCTGTCCCAGACTATTCCTCTGTCAGGCATCTGGCCGGTCTCCTGGCTTATGGTTCATTCTCCGGACGTCTTCCCGCTTTCGCAGTGACTTTTTTGTCCTTTGTCCCCAATGCAACCGTCCATTGCTTATTGTTACTTATTGTTCCTGACAGTCACATAATTACAGTAGAGGCAGCTGCGGGGGATTTTCACCCCACTTCCCTGACGGTCTCTATCACATATTTCCTAATATCAAACCGCCTTTTTTCCAGATGCTGCAAGTTTTCAGTTGAGCATTTAAAAGGGTATCACTTTTTTGCTGATTTGGCAACACCCATTTTCCAGGCCCCCTGCTGATTATATTCCTGCCGCTATATGTTTTTTTCCTGCCGATCCTGTTTTTGCAAAAGTAAAAATAATCCGGTGCAGATCACAACTGACACAAAAGAACCGCCTGCTGTCGCCAGTCCCATTGGGAACAATGTTTCCGGAAATATCACAGATGTAAGATATACTCCCGGGACACGTACCAAAACAATGGCTATCATATTGTGGATAAAGGAATATCCGGACCGTCCGCAGGCACAGAAGTAACCACTGAAACTGAAATGGATCCCTGCGAACATGCAATCCCAGATATAGCCTTTCAAATACTTAGCGCCTGCATAAATCACCGTCTGGTCATTTGTAAACAGATCCACCACATTTCCTGCTGTAAACTGGATGATAATGGCAATGATCAGGCCAAATCCCCCTGCAATGCAGATAGCATATTTTAAGGTAGCTGCCGCCCGCTCAGACTTTCCTGCTCCTACATTTTGGGCTCCTAAGGCTGATACCGTAGAAAGCATAGAGGAAGGTACTAAAAACAGGAAGCTGATCACTTTTTCCACAATGCCTACTGCCGCCGCGTCTGTGAGCCCTCTTCTATTTGCAATGATAGTAATAATGATAAATGCCACCTGGATCAGTCCATCCTGCATAGCAATCGGAAAACCTATCTTTAACAGTCTTCCCATGGTCTCTTTTCTAGGCTTAAAATCGCTTTTCTTTACTGTAATACCTGTTTTTCCCTTTATAAACACGGTCAGCGCCACGATCACACTGACAGTCTGAGATAATGTGGTTCCAAGGGCCGCACCGGAAGGTCCTAAATGCAGGGCACCCATGAAAATATAGTCCAGTACAATATTTACAGCACAGGCAACGGCAATAAAGTACATAGGGCTTTTAGAATCTCCCATTCCCCTGAAAATAGAGCTGATAATGTTATAAGCTGTGATAAAAGGGATGCCTAAAAAGCAGATCTTTAAGTACATTGCGGTTCCTGCCACTGCTTCTTCTGGTGTAGACATAATTCCTACGATCCCATTTACAGAGAGGAACAGAACAATTGTCAGAGCAACGGAAAGCACCATAAATAAGATGGCTGTATTTCCCGTATCCACTGCTGCCCGTTTCTGATCCCTGGCGCCAATTGCCTGTCCGATATTTACAGTAGCCCCCATTGCCAGACCTACGATCATTACCGTAAACATATGCATTACCTGACTGCCGATAGAAACAGCTGTGGTGCTTGCCACGCCTTCAAACTGGCCGATAATAAACAGATCCGCCATTCCGTACAAGGTCTGAAGGAAATAAGATAATAAATACGGAAGAGAAAAATAAATGATATTTTTTAATACACTTCCTTCTGTAAGGTTTCTTTCCATAGCCTGCATCTCTCCTGTTGTCTGCTTTGCAGTATATTTTCCTGCCTTTATCAGTTTATACTCTACAACCGTTGCAGGGTCAAGTTTTAATTTTTATATAGTGCATTTCTCACAAACATATGGTATACTTAACGAATGACATTTATTATCATTAGACAAATTTATAACAATCAGGAGGATGAATATGAGCAGATTAGAGTTGTTCACTCCAAGTAAAGACCAGCTGATGGTTGAGAGTCTTTACAAAAATCTGGAGCAGCGTATTGTGGCAAGCCCTCCAGGTATCTGTCCTGTAGATATAACAAGGGCCTTTCTTGAAATGTGTCATGCTCAGACCTGCGGAAAATGCGTTCCCTGCCGTGTAGGTCTTCATCAGTTAAAACATATGATCACCGATGTATTAAACGGAGAGGCTGACTATGAGATTCTGGATCTGATTGAGGAGACCGCTCTTTCCATTATGCAGACCGCTGACTGCGCCATTGGTTCGGAAGCTGCGAAAATGGTATGGCGGATGGTACATACCTGCCGTGATGATTTTGAGGCCCATATCCGCAATAAACGATGCAGCTGTGCTATTTCCCAGCCGGTTCCCTGCGTAGCCCTCTGTCCGGCCCATGTGGATATTCCCGGTTATATTGCCCTTGTAAGAGAAGGACGTTATGCAGATGCCATCCAGCTGATCCGTAAAGATAATCCATTTCCTTCTACCTGCGGTTTTATCTGCGAACATCCATGCGAGGCACGCTGCCGCCGTAATATGGTAGATACCTCTGTCAACATCCGTGGATTAAAACGTGCTGCCGCTGATCTGGCAGGCAAAGTGGATCCGCCTCCCTGCGCTCCTTCTACAGGTAAAAATATCGCAGTTGTAGGCGGCGGACCTTCCGGCCTCTCTTCTGCTTATTATCTGCAGTTAATGGGCCATCAGGTCACTGTATTTGAGATGCTTCCAAAACTAGGAGGCATGCTGCGCTACGGCATCCCTAATTACCGTCTGCCAAAGGACCGTCTGGAAGAAGATACAGAGGCTATCCTGGCAACAGGTGTGCAGGTTTATTACAACGTAAAAATCGGCGAAAATATCAAACTGGAAGAATTAAGAAAGCTGTATGACGCAGTACTGATCACAGTAGGCGCTTCTACCGATAAGAAACTGGGACTTCCTAATGAAGATGCACAAGGCATTACCTCTGCTGTTGGCTTCCTTCGAAATGTAAGTCTTGGAAACTGCCCGGATCTTACGGATCAGGAAGTAGCTGTTATTGGAGGCGGAAATGTATCCATGGATGCAGTCCGCACTGCGATCCGCCTGGGTGCAAAGAAGGTAAGTATCGTTTACCGCCGCCGTGTGGCTGATATGACCGCGCTCCCGGCCGAGATTGAGGCAGCTGTGGCAGAAGGCGTGGAATTGCTTACTTTAGTGGCTCCTGCCGGGATTGAAGTCGATGAAAACGGACATGTGTCCGGCGTTCGCGTTACCCCGCAAATGATCAGTACCATCAAAGACGGACGTGCCAGTGTGGTCGCCAGCGGCGAACCGGATTATGTGATCCCATGCCAGACTATGATCGTTGCCATTGGACAGAATATTGAGACAAAACATTATGAAGAATCCGGCATTCCTGTATCTCGTGGCAAGATTGTCACTCTGCCAAACGGCGGATTTGCTGATATACCCGGTGTATTTGCAGGCGGTGACTGTGCTTCCGGCCCTGCGACTGTTATCAAGGCTGTAGCTGCTGCTAAAGTAACCGCTGCTAATATTGATGAATATTTAGGATACCGCCACGAGATCACCTGTGATGTGGAGATTCCTCTGCCAAACAACGCCGACCACACACCATGCGGCCGTGTAGAATTGTCTGAACGGGAAGCAAGTGAGAGAAAACATGATTTTGATGGTGTTGAAAACTGCATGAACAAAAAAGAGATCACCCAGGAATCCGGACGCTGTCTGCGCTGTGACCATTTCGGCTTTGGAATCTTCAAAGGAGGACGTGAGAAATTATGGTAAATTTAACAATCGACAGACTCCCTGTATCTGTAAAAGAAGGAACCACCCTAATGGAAGCTGCAGAATCCATCGGCATCCATATCCCCCATTTATGCTACTGGAAAGGCTTAAATGAGATTGCTGCCTGTCGTGTGTGCGTAGTTGAATTAGAGGGACGTGACCATCTGCTCCCGGCCTGCAACACAAAAGCAGAAGAAGGCATGGTCATTTACACCAACAGTCCAAAGGTTCGTATGGACCGCCGCCTGAATGTACAGCTGATCTTATCCCAACATGACTGTAAGTGTGCTACCTGCGTAAGAAGCGGCAACTGCGCACTTCAAAAGATTGCCAACGATCTTAATGTCCAGGACGGTCTTTTTACAGAACGTCTGGAAAAGCAGCCATGGGATAAAAATTTCCCTTTGATCCGTCAATCAGAAAAATGCATCAAATGTATGCGCTGCGTTCAGGTCTGCGACAAGATTCAGGGCTTAAATATCTGGGATCTGGAAGGCACCGGTTCCCGCTCTACTATCAATGTAACCGGCAACCGTACCATAAATGAAGCTGACTGCGCCCTCTGCGGTCAGTGCATCACTCATTGCCCTGTTGGGGCACTTCATGAGCGTGACGACACAGAAAAGCTTTGGAGAGCCTTTGCAGATCCCAATAAGACTGTAGTGGTACAGGTTGCTCCGGCTGTCCGTGCCGCATGGGGAGAAGGACTTGGATTTATACAGGAAGAAGCCACCATTGGAAAGATCTTTGACGCTTTAAAGAAAATGGGAGCTGACTATGTATTTGACACCTGTTTTACCGCTGATCTTACGATCATGGAGGAAGCCAATGAGCTGTTAATGCGCCTTAAAAAGGGCGAATTAAAGGATCGCCCTATGTTCACTTCCTGCTGTCCCGGATGGGTTCGTTTTGTAAAGAGTGAATTCCCGCACTTTGTAAAACAGTTATCTACTGCAAAATCTCCTATGCAGATGTTCGGTGCTGTAATGAAGAGCTATTTCGCAAAGCAGATCGGCAAAAAACCGGAAGATATTTTCTCTGTAGCTGTTATGCCTTGTCTGGCAAAAAAGGGTGAGGCGGATATGGAGCTGTTCTATAAAGAATATGCAGGTCATGATACAGACTGTGTGATCACTACCAGAGAACTGATCCGCATGATCAAAGGCTCCAGTATTCTAACGGACCGACTCACTGATATTGAACCGGATCGGATCTTCCACGATGGTTCCGGTGCAGGCGTGATCTTCGGTGCTACCGGTGGTGTTATGGAAGCAGCTCTGCGCACTGCTTACTATGCTATTATGAAAGAAAACTGCGCACCGGATGCCTTTAAGAATATTCGCGCTGCCTCTCAGGAAACAGGTGTTACAGAGGCAGAATTTGAATTAAACGGACAGATCCTGCGTGTTGCTGCTGTCAGCGGCCTTAGAAATACAAGAAACCTGTTAAATGCCATTGAACGTGGAGAAAAGCATTATGATTTTGTAGAAGTTATGGCTTGCCCGGGCGGCTGCGTTGGCGGAGGCGGACAGCCTCAGCATGACGGTGTGGAAATGGCCTTTTCCCGCGGAAAGAATCTCTATTTTCTGGATGAAAATGCAGATATCCGCCGTTCTCATGAAAATCCTGATATACAGGCTCTTTATGAAAACTGTTTTGAACGGCCGCTAAGCCATAAAGCACATATGTTGCTGCATACTGACCACAATAAATGGCAGATGCCTGCAAGTCCTCACAGAGACCGGAATGGTTACGTTATTAATCCCAATGCCAAGCTTCAGGGTTAAAAAATGCAGCGGCAACGCAGATTCTTTATGATATCTGCGTTGCCGCTGCATAACTTTGCACTTATTTTAGATGCACATCACCTGGTCCATCGGTTATAAAAATTCGCAAGGATCGCACCGGAAATATTATGCCATACTGAAAAGATAGCACCGGGAACCGTTGCCATTGCAAGATCAGGAAATGCTGTCGCCGCAAGGGATGTCGCAAGACCGGAGTTTTGCATTCCAACTTCAATGGAAATCGCCTTTATTTTAGGTATATCCATATGCAGCAGCCTGCCGAATCCGAACCCGCAGGCATAACCAAGCAGATTGTGCAAGATCACAACAGCAAAAACAAGCAATCCGGCAGAAAATATCTTCTCTGAATTATGAGATACAACAGCAGCAACAATGAAACAAATAGCCACTACAGATACAAATGGCAAAATCTTTACCAACCGCTGCGTAATCCTTCCAAACAGCTTGTTAATAATAAATCCCATCCCGATCGGAATGATCACAACCTTGACAATTGCAAAGAACATACTAAATGCATCTACGGTAATCATTGTTCTTAGCATCAGATAGGTGATCGCCGGTGTCAGAACCGGTGCAAGCAGAGTATTTACACTGGTCATTCCTACAGAAAGGGCCACATCCCCTTTAGACAGATATGTGATCACATTGCTGGAGGTCCCGCCAGGACAGGTTCCTACTAATACCACACCTGCAAGCAGGGCTGCATCCAGATTAAAAAGTTTTCCAAGCACAAACGCTAAAACAGGCATGATCGTAAACTGTGCAATGCAGCCGATCAGAATATCCTTTGGTCTTGTAAAAATCAGTCTAAAATCCTCTAACTTCAATGTCAGACCCATGCCGAACATAACGATCATCAGCAGATAGTTTACCCACGATGTTTTAATCCACAGACAACTGCCGGGAATGAATAAGGCTACAGCTGCAACAGCAAGTACGATCCATGCCATATATTTCCCAAAAACGTTACTGATCTTTTCTAATATCTCCATTCTGTTTCCCTTTACATTTTTATGATCTGTTTCTTACTCCCCATCATCCAGCAGATAAGGCGTCATCTGATATACATAAAAATTCAGCCAGTTTGTATACAATGTATTGGATGTATTTCTCCATGTAAGTTCCGGCACGGAAGACGGATCATCATTTTCATAATAGTTCACCGGAAGTGAGGGATTCAGCCCCTTATTCAGATCTCTGTGATACTCCGTATCTAAGGTCATACGGTCATATTCCGGGTGTCCTTGAACAAAAATCTGTTTTCCGTCGCGTCTCATTACCAGAAATACACCGGCTGCCTCGGATTCTGCCAAGATGACCAGTTCCGGATGCTTTTCAATATCTTCCCTGCGAACCTCTGTGTAGCGAGAATGCGGTGCCAGGAATGTATCATTGAAACTTCGCACTAATGGCACTTTCCGGTCTAATACTCTGTGGCTATAAATGCCGGCAAGTTTCTCTTTTCTCTTATACTTCGGGATACCATAATGGTAATACAACCCCGCCTGTGCTCCCCAGCAGATATGGATCGTTGACGTTACATGGGTCTTGCTCCACTCCATGATGCCAGAAAGTTCTTCCCAGTAATTTACTTCTTCAAATTCCATATTTTCCACAGGCGCCCCTGTGATGATCATTCCATCGTATTTTTTCTTCTTAATGCTGTCAAAAGACACATAAAACTTGTTTAAATGACTGGCAGATGTGTTTTTAGACACATGGGTTGACAGCATTAAAAAGGTACAGTCCACCTGCAGTGGGGTATTTGACAGCGCACGCAGCAGCTGTGTCTCTGTATCCTCCTTTAAAGGCATCAGGTTTAAGATCAGGATCTCCAGCGGTCGGATATCCTGACTCATAGCCCTGTCTTCATCCATAATAAATATATTTTCTGATTCCAGGATCGCCCTTGCAGGCAGGTCCTTCTGTACTTTGATCGGCATATCAGCCTTCCCCCTTTTCCTTCTCCTGAAGCAAATTCAGGAAATCTTCTTCCGAAAGGATCGGAATCCCCAGTTCTTTGGCTTTTTTGTTCTTAGAAGTTCCGGACTGTGTATCATTATTGATCAGATAGCTGGTCTTTGAAGTAACAGAACCGGTAGCCTTTCCGCCTTTGCTCTCGATCAGTGCCTGTAATTCCTTTCTGTTTGCAAAATGCTCTACAGAACCAGTGATCACAAAGGTCATTCCTGCAAATGCAGTGCTGTTTTCCTCTGTCTGCTCTTTTTCAATGTGTAACTCCTGTAATAAATGATCCAATACTTCATTGTTCTTTTCAGAAGCAAAATAGTCTACCCATGCCTGTGCCAGCACGCCGCCGATGCCGTCTACGGCAGTCAGCTCTTCCACATTGCAGTGACGCATCTGAACCAGATCATAGTTAAAATAACGACAAAGCATTTTCGCATTTGCCAGCCCAATTCCCGCAATTCCCAAACCATAGATCAGTCTTGGAAGCGTAGTATGTGAGGCAGTTTCAATGGAACTGATCAGATTATCATAAGATTTCTGACCAAATCCTTCCATTTCTGTGATCACTTCTTTATGATCAGATAAATGGAAAATATCTGCATATTCATGGATAAAACCGGCGCCAATGAATTTCTCCAGTGTTGCCTCAGATAATCCGTCCATATTTAAGGCATCACGGCTTACAAATAATGTAAAGCTTTTGATCTTTTTCGCCTGACATTCCGGATTAGTGCAGTATAAACTCTTTACGTCATTGGTCTGTCGTGTCTCTGTAGCACCGCCGCATACAGGACAAATCTTCGGAATATCCCTTACACCGCTGCGGGTTAGGTTATCTGCGATCTGCGGGATGATCATATTTGCCTTGTATACAGTGATCTTATCTCCTGCGCCTAACTTAAGGCCTTCCATAATACTGATATTGTGGACGCTGGCGCGGCTGACGGTAGTCCCCTCTAACTCAACCGGTTCAAACACAGCCACCGGATTGATCAGACCGGTTCGTGAAGGACTCCACTCAATATAGGATAATGTAGTCTCCCGGATCTCATCCTGCCACTTAAAAGCAATGGCATTTCTTGGAAACTTGGCCGTACGTCCTAAAGAGTCCCCATAAGCAATATCATCATATAACAGCACCAGACCGTCTGAAGGGATATCATTGTGCTCAATCTGTTCCGCAAACCAGGCCACTTTATCCGACAGATTGGCTGCCGTTACCTCTTCGTAATGTACTACCTCAAAGCCCTGGTTTTTCAGCCATAAAAACTGTTCTTTTCTGGAATTTTTAAAATCAACGTCTTCTGCCTTCACTAGTGCAAAGGCCTCAAAATGAACACTGCGCTCTGCAGTGATCTTGCTGTTTAACTGGCGCACAGAACCGCTGCAAAGATTTCGCGGGTTCTTATATTTGGCATCTGCATCTCCGATCTCTTCGTTTATGCGCTCAAAATCTGTATAGGTAATGACCGCTTCTCCACGGATGATCAGCTGTCCCTTATAGGCAATCGTCAACGGAATATTGGAAAATGCCCTTGCATTTTGGGTGATAACTTCCCCGATTTCCCCGTTTCCTCTGGTAACAGCCTTTGCAAGGGTTCCATTTTCATAGGTAAGGACCACCGTTAGACCATCCATTTTCCAGGATAACAGGCCTTTCTGGCTTCCTAACCACTGCTGTAAGTCTTCTACACTTTTTGTCTTGTCAAGAGACAACATTGGCTCTTCATGGGTCTCTTTTGGAAGCTCGCTAAGAACCTGATAACCAACCTGCTGTGTAGGGCTTCCTGACAGGATGATCCCTGTTTTTGCCTCCAGGGCAGACAGCTCATCATACAGCTTATCATATTCAAAATTGCTCATGATCTCCCGACTCTCCTGGTAATAGGCTTTTGCTGCCTGACGAAGCTGGGGGATCAGTTCTTTCATTCTCTGGATCTCTATTTCCATTTATTCACCTGATCTTCATTTTTAGAGTGGAACGCCACATATCGTTTTCCTCTTCTGTCTGTTTCCGACAGACTTGTGGAACCTTCCAACAATTTTACAAGTCGTTTATATTCTTCCCCGGTAATCTTACGATATTCTCCTGTTTTTAAACCGCCCAGTTGAATATTCATAATGCGCACCCTGCGAAGAAGATGCACCCGATAGCCGCAGACCTGGCACATTCGCCGGATCTGTCGGTTTAAGCCCTGAGTCAGGATAATAGAAAAGCGGCGTTCTCCCTGTTTTCGAACTTTACAGGGAAGGGTTTTTCGCTCTAATTCCTCTAACCATACACCTTCTGACATCTGTTTGATAAATTCATCGGTCAGAACCTTGTCTACGGTAACAATATATTCTTTTTCATGGGCATTGGTACTGCGCATGATCTTATTTACCAGATCTCCCTGATTGGTCATAAGGATCAGTCCCTCAGACTCTTTATCCAGACGGCCAATTGGGTAAATACGCTCGGGATAAGAAAGCATTTCCACAATATTTTCTGCCCGGTCTTTGTCAGAAGTAGTGCAAACGATCCCTCTTGGCTTATTTACCGCAAGCAGAACAGGGCGGGGAGGTTTTACTTCTCCCCGCCCGCCGTCTGTATCTCCTACCGGCTTTCCGTCGCATATTACTTTCTGTCCATCTTCTACACGCTGACCCATCCGGGCAATGTTTCCGTCAACTAAGACTTTCCCTTCTTCGATCAGCCGATCTGCTTCCCGCCTGGAACACACTCCCATGCGGCTGAGCCATTTATTCAGACGTTCTTCCATTTTACTTCCTACACTTTCTTTACCGGCTGTGGATCATTCGCAATAAACATGGCGTCGCCAAAGGAAAAGAATCTGTATTTTTCCTTAATCGCCTCGTTATACGCCGCTAAAATATTTTCTCTTCCCGCCAATGCACTGACTAACATCACCAGCGTAGACTCCGGTAAATGGAAGTTGGTGATCAGTGCATCCAGGATCTTAAACTTATAGCCCGGATAAATAAAAATGTCGGTCCAGCCTGTTTTTGCCTGTAAAATCCCGTCCTCTGTGGAAGCGGATTCTACGGTACGACAGCTGGTGGTTCCCACACAGATCACACGGCCTCCTGCTGCTTTTGTATCATTTACCTTCTTTGCCTCTTCCTCTTCTACTACATAAAATTCAGAGTGCATATGGTGGTCTAATACATTTTCCACTTTGACAGGGCGGAAGGTGCCAAGACCTACATGTAAGGTAACATGGGCGATCTTCACGCCCATATCCTCGATCTGTTTTAACAGTTCCTTTGTAAAGTGAAGTCCGGCTGTAGGTGCTGCTGCAGAGCCCTCATGGACTGCATATACGGTCTGATAACGGTTCTTATCCTTTAACTGATGTGTAATGTATGGAGGCAGAGGCATCTGGCCTAAACGGTCTAAGATTTCCTCAAAAATACCCTCATAAGAGAACTGGATCAGTCTGTTTCCATCATCTACAGTCTCAATAACAGTTCCTGTAAGGATACCGTCACCAAAGTCAATAACCGTTCCAGGTTTTGCCTTTTTACCGGGTTTTACCAGTGTCTCCCAGATATCATTTTCACGGCGCTTTAATAAAAGGACCTCAATCTTGGCTCCTGTGTCCTTTTTTACACCAAATAATCTTGCAGGAATAACCTTGGTATCATTGATTACAAGGCAGTCTCCCGGTCTTAAATACTCAATAATATCCTTAAAAATCCTGTGCTGTATCTTACCAGTCTTTTTGTCCAGTACTAAAAGTCTGGAAGAAGAACGGTCCTCCAAAGGATCCTGTGCGATCAGTTCCTGTGGCAGGTCAAAATAAAAATCTTTTACATCCATTTTCTGTTACTTCCTTAAATAAATAATTAATGTTGCTTACTGTATAGCTACTGCAGCGTCTGAAGTATCTCCTGCTGCTCCTGTCTGGGCTTTTTCAGAGCTTTCTTCTGCAGTCTCACCTGTCGTTTCTTCTGAAGCATCTTCGCCTGTATTTCCATCTCCTGTATCAGAAGAAGCATCTGCACCAGCGCCGATCACAACTTGACTGTCTGCATTTTCCTCATCTTCCGAAGTGCTTACAATGGCACCATTGCTCAGATCCTTATAAATACCGGCTAACAGGCTGTCTGACTCAATGGCCTGTTTTAAGCGTTCATTGACCTGGGTAGATAAAAGGCGTACATCCTCTGTCTGGTTCTGTCCGGCAACATAATCCGCCTCATCACCCACTACATTTTCACGGATGATATAGTCACCATTATCATTTTTCACTACATAGCACCACATAAGACCGGGTGCTAAAGTGTCCACTCTGCGGAATTTCACATCATAGGTAACATATACCACATAAGAATCATCGGTCATTCCCGCCTTGGTATAGCAGGTGATATCCTGATAATCTTCAATGTAAACCGCCTCATCTTTTAACTGCTGCTTTCTCTCCTCTAAACGTTCATCTTCCTCTTTGCCAAATACCTTGTAAAGGGCATTGGCATCCTGATCAACCTTTGCCTGGAAATAGGTACTGATTAGTTCGTTAACCTGTGGATTTGCATCCTTTTGAAGCTCATATGCGGAGAAATCATGGTTATATTCATTATTGTCCGGTTCAATAGAAGAATCCTCTGTGTTTCCATCTGCATTGCTTTCTGTATCTCCTTCTATAGAAATATCTGAAGTTTCAGATATTGTGGTGTATTCTGTATTTTTACTGCTTCCCGGCTTCTTATCCATGACCAGGATCACAATCAGCATGACCAGGACCACCGCTACCGGGAGAGCCAATAATCTGGCATACTTTGTTTTATCATCAAACCTTCTGCCGGGCCTCTTTCTTCCTCGATCCGTTTGTCTCATATCTATTCTTCCTCCATTATCTGCCACTACTCCGCTCTATTCTAACAAAAAGCACACCAAAATGCAATACAGCGAAAATCAGCGGATACATCAAAAAAACTCCCATATCCTAAGGGATAAGCCCCTTTTTAACCGGATACGGAAGTTTTTAAGATTACAGGTCAATTTTATTAAATTAGCTTTAACTTAACTTCAGATCTCCCTCTTTGACCCAGCCGATCTTCTTTAAGAACATATTGATGACCGGGCAGATCACTGCAGGAAGGATAATGGATACAAGGAGCAGTCCGGCCCAGTCGCCTGTTGTGATAGCTGCCTTGGTTCCTTCCGAAACATCTTTGACCCAGCCTGTATACACACCGATCTGGCCAACCAGGCCGCAGGTACCCATACCGGAAGAAACAGCTGCACCGTTCATTTCCATATGGAAAAGACAGGTTGCGATCGGTCCGGTAATGGCGGATGTAACGATAGGTGCGATCCAGATCTTTGGATTTTTTACAATATTTCCCATCTGGAGCATGGAAGTACCGATTCCCTGGGATACCAGGCCGCCCCATTTATTCTCCGGGAAGGACATAACCGCAAAACCTACCATCTGGGCACAGCAGCCTGCTACTGCTGCTCCTCCTGCCAGTCCTGTAAGTCCTAAGGCCGCACAGATGGCTGCAGAAGAAATAGGAAGTGTCAGTGCAATACCTACAAGTACAGATACTAAAATACCCATTAAGAATGGCTGAAGTTCTGTTGCCCACATGATCACATTTCCCACTTTCATGGCTGCTTTTCCAAGAGCCGGTGCTAAGAGGGCGGATAATGCAATACCCACGCCAATGGTAACGATTGGTGTAACAAGGATATCGACCTTTGTTTCCTTAGAAACAGCTTTTCCGGCTTCTGATGCCAGAACTGCCACAAACAGCACTGCCAGAGGGCCGCCTGCACCGCCAAGTGCATTAGAGGCAAAGCCTACTGTAATCAGGGAAAATAATACTAACGGCGGACAGTGAAGAGCATAGCCGATAGCCACTGCCATAGCCGGACCGCTCATAGCCGATGCCAGACCACCTACTGTATAGGCTGTGTCATTGACTGTTGCCACTGTCATAGTCAAAAACGGGATGTGCAGCTGGCTTCCCAGTGTATTGATAATAGTTCCGATCAAAAGGGAACAGAACAGTCCCTGTGCCATTGCACCAAGAGCATCAATGCCGTATCGTTTTACACTGATCTCAATGTCTTTCCGGTGCAGAAAGTCTTTTACATTTTCCATAATGCCTCCATAACTTGTAACCAGTTTATTTTTTCGTAATTTTAACGTCCCCGCAATTCTAACTCTGTTTTTATGTCTTGTCAATTGCTTTTGTCAGGTGACAAGACAGTTTCGTGTACCAAAAAGCCAGGAGATAATCTCCTGGCTCTCTGGTGTAATGCGAATAGGATTTCTTTGTTTGTCTGCCGGAAAGCCTCCCGGACAGCTTGTATAGATTCTAGCATACATTTTATATAAATGCAACTCATATTTTTTCTCTGTCTTTTCAAATTGGCTCTTGAAGTTTTAGTGAAACTATAGTATGATAACAGAGATGCGTCTGTAGCTCAGTGGATAGAGCAGTGGCCTCCGGAGCCGCGTGCGGAGGTTCGATTCCTCTCAGACGCATTCTTTTTTTATCCATTTTTTCACTTTCCCTTGACAACTCTTCCACCATCCTTTATTCTAGTTACATATCTTGCAGTTATCTTTATCTTTTTATGTAATCTGAAACCTTTCCTATTGGATCACTATCGATCCATTTTACAAATCACTTTTTATTTTTTATGCTATGGAGCTGCATGGCAGTTTTCATAAATATTATATTAGGAGGTATATCTTTTTGGTATACAATGAATTTCTTAAAATAGTAAAGAAACAGATGGAGTACGCACTGGGCGATGGGTATTCTCTTACTTTGCGAAAAGTACAGAAAAATAACGGTCTGTTACTGGATGGTCTGTGCATCGAAAAGGGAAACGGCCCTGTATCACCTTCTATTTACCTGAATTCCTTTTATGAACAGTATTTAACAGGTGTTCCTCTGGAGGCGATCGTTAAAAAGCTCTTAACTTCCTATCATGAAAGCAGTTATCCGCCTGTTTTAAATCAGCTGGTCCTTTCTGATTATGCTTCTCTTTCTTCCCGCATTGCTTTCCGCCTGATCAACGCCCATTCCAACCAGTCTCTTTTAAAAACCACGCCCCATATTCCCTGGATGGATCTGGCCATCGTTTTTTACCTGTATATCCAGGAAAATGAAAACGGCATTATGACTGCTGCGGTTTCGGATCATCACCTAAGAACCTGGGGCATTACCGTGGATGAACTTTATAAACAATCTATTCTTAACACTCCAAAGCTTTTTCCGCCTTCTATCTCCAGCATGTCATGTATCCTGGAATCTCTTGATCCTGAACATTTACACTATGACCCGTCACTGCCAGATACTCCTTTTTACGTCCTTACTAACAAAAATGGCATAAATGGTGCCGCCTGTATTCTTTACAAAGACACAATAAAAAATTTTGCTGAAGGGATGGACCGTGATATTCTGATCCTTCCCTCCAGCATTCATGAAGTTCTGCTTTTACCTGATGATGAACTGCTCTCTTATAATGATCTTGCTCATATGGTAACCTTTATCAATCAGACGGAAGTTCCTGCCGAAGACCGTCTTTCTAATCAGGTCTACCGTTATTCCCGTTCTGACGATAAATTTTCAATTGTTTCTCTCAGTCCCGCTTCTGTATGTTAAGTATGTTAAGCTTCATGCTCTCTCAGAATCTTACTGTACCCAGACGCCGGAACCATCTACATAATAGCCTTCAGGTGTCCATGTATTGACATACATCACACCATTTCCACCCATATAGTACCATCTGCCGCCTACGGACTGCCAGCCGGTAGTCATCTCACCATTTCCATTCAGGTAATACCACTGGCCGCCTAACTTCTGCCAGCCGGTCTTCATAGCACCGTTGGAATCCAGATAATACCACTTATTGCCTACGGACTGCCAGCCAGTCTGCATCTCGCCGCTTCCGTTCAGGTAATACCACTGACCGCCTACATACTGCCAGCCGGTAGTCATCACACCGTCACCAGTTAAATAATACCACTGTCTGTCTACTCTTGCCCAGCCAGTCTGACGATAGCCGGATGTATTAAAGTAGTACCATGCACCATTGATCTGTTTCCAGCAGTTAGATGGATAGCCGCCTGTGGAATAAGAATACCACCAGCCGTTGTTGTCCTGTACCCATCTTCCGCTTCCATTGTAAGTTCCTGCCTCATCTTCATCTACATAATAGGAAGAAGAATCATCGGACCATTCACCAGCCTTGTTGTTGTAGCTTGCAATAGCTCTTACGCGGAATGTATAGTCGCCTTCTTTATTAAAGTAACCGGAGAAGTTAAAAGAAGTTGCTGTCGTATTTACTGTTGTCACTGTTTTTTCATCTCTTAACAGCTTTACATCATAGCTTTTCGCGCCGTCAATGGAATCCCACTCTGCAATACCATCACTCCACTCCAGATTGGAAGTTCCTTCTAACTTGCCGCCCACACGCTTTAACTGGGCTGTTACTTCAATATAATCGCCGCTGTCGTAGATCTTTGCCTTCTTAAACTCTGCATTACAGCCGGAAAGTTTGAAATGACTCTTACTGGTATAAGCAAAACGGTAGCCGTCTTTTGCATAAAGTTCTACTCTTACTTCCGGCACATCTCCTACTGTCCAGGTATCCTGATCATCTGCGTTGGTATACTCAGCAGATTCTACATAGTAGCTGGATGTATCTCCGCTTACCTGAATCGAACCTATGGAATCTCCGCTGGCAGGTGCCTTGTCATAGGAAAAGGTCAGTTTCACTGTGTCAATTTTTGTGTCTGCTGCAAACGCAGGCATCACGGACATAAAGGTCATTGCTGCAGCTAATGCTATACACCAAACTTTTCTCATCTTCATATTTCGCACTCCTTGCTATAACTCTTTATAAAAATGTCTGATTTTTTATCTGGTTTTATTATAATAAAGAGGACGATATGATGCAATTTCAGAATCCTTAAAAAGAGCTTACAAAATACTGTCTTTTAGACGCAATTCATCTAATATGTCCGTAAACCACCGGATCTGGGACTTGATTTTCTCACGGAGATGGTCTTCATCTGCTCTACCGCCTCCCACTTCAAAGAAATCATGGTCACTTTCCACTGCAATATGGACCTTACCTTCTTTTAAAAAGCTCATATACAGCTTTCCACCGCTTATTTTTGCTGCAGAAAGGATATATTCTATGAAATGAGGTGTTAAAATATGGAAAACACGTTCTCCATCCCCAGAGCGCACAGTAAAATGCTTATCAAAGGTCTCATTTCCTGTTTTAATGGTATCTGTATGGATCAGGCGCTGAAAACCGCTCCTTGGAGCCAGACTGACCTGCGCAGACAGTTCTCTGCCAAGATCACAGATCAGCCACTGCCCCTTAAAGACCTCCCGTTTTTTGTTTTCCCATACCTGCATTTCTTCGTTATACATATTTTCTTCCTGGATAAGGACTATATCACTGCATTCAATGTTTGATCCCTTATACACCGCTTTTATGTGGTCATTTCCTTCTGCATCGTTGTAATCCAGGGGGATCATTATATCAGAGTCTTTGATCTGCGTGATCCCGATCTTTCCAAAAGGTTCATAGCTCACATCCTCAAAAACCTGTTCCAGTGCTTCTTTTATCAGCGTATCTCCCATCTGCTGCTTCATGGCAGTATCCTTTTTATCTTTTAACGCACTGAGCACAGCGGCAGCGATAAACAGCGGGATTGCTAACATAATCTGACCTGTTACCACGCATATAAATGCAAGCACTGCCAAGCATTTTCCTATCAGTTTACACATAGTGGAGGCCTCCTTACTGTACGGTACCACCCATTAACTGGATCAGCGCCAGGTTTTCATCACTGGTGCCGCTGTAATTTACAAATCCTAACAGCTCTGCACAGTACTTTCTTGTCTCAAAATCAGGAGAAAGACCGCTGATCATAAATGCGTCAATTACAGAATGGCCTACATAACCTGCCAGGAAATCACTGAGGTCAATATCATCAGACTCTACATCTACACTGTCCTCTGCTGTAAGGTAGCTTGTAAGGATATCTAAGGTACTGTCTACATCTTCTGCTGCTGATTCATAAAGATAATAGGTGGTATCATCTTCTGTCAGTTCAAAACAGTAACTGTCTCCCTCTTCTGACAGATCCCAGCCCAATTCATAGGAAATATCTGTTTCATCATCGATCAGGGTCAGATGGTCATAATCAAGGCTCCACAGACCGGAAATGGACTGTGTCTGGATCTCGCCATTGTCATTGTAAAGAAGGTCAAAGTATGCCTGGTCTCCTTCAAAATAGAAGATCATGGCTGTCTCGTCGCCAGAGCCGATCCAGTAAGTTCCCTGTGCTACATATTCGATGACGCTGGCGGTAGTCATCATCTGGTCCAATGTAGTTTCCAGATTGCTTCCATCTCCTTCACTGGATAAGATAATATCGTCTAGCTGGATATATTCCCCGTTTTCCGTGGTGTACCAGTCAAATTCAAAGGTTGTAGGATCATCGGAATAATCTTCATTGGCATACAGATAAAAGGTATCAAAATCCGCTTTCCAGTAGCCATCCAGGTCTGTCACTTCTCCATCTGTATCTAAAATTGCCAGATACACATCTTTTTCATCAAAGGCTGCTACCATGATCTCCTGATCGCTGGAAATTCCCGCCCAGGTGGTTCCTGCCAGGATCTCTGCCATATCAGAATCATTCACAGCTTCTGTTTCTTCCACTGTCTCAGTTTCCGTTTCTGCTGCAGATGTAGTTTCTACTGCTTCTTTCTTATCAGCTACCACTTTTTTAGAAGATCCGCCGCCGCATCCTGTAAGGGAAATGCACATTGCTGCTGCAACTGCTACTGCTCCTGCCTTTTTCATACTACTCATCATCTTTCTCATTTTTTCTCCTCCATTTCCATTTCATTGAACCGTCTTAAACGCTCTCTTGCAGCTTCTAACTGGGCTTCTATATCTGTAGACGGCTCCTGTTTCTTTTCTTTTGGGATTGATCTTAATTGTTTTGTTTGTTTGAGGGTTTCTCCTGATCTGTTCTCTGTTTTGGGAAGCTTTTTTCCTGCAGCTACCCCTATAACTCCCCCGGCGATACCACCAATAACAGCTCCAATGGCTGCAGCTCCCGCTGTAACAGCGCCTGTAACAGCAGCACTGGCTCCCGGCTCAGAGAAACTGGTGTCTATGGCTCCGGTAACTGGATTCTCCCGGGCCATACCGGCATCAACCTTTGATGCAGATACTGCTTCTGCCGTCTGTGTACCTACCGTGCGCCCCGCTGTCTCCGGTGCTGCTACATTTCTGGCATGTTCGCTTACTTGGCTGATGGTCGTGCTGGGACCTCTTTGCGTGTACACAGCCGGTTGGATGCCGGAGTCTGTCTGTGATGATACATTTATTGTATCCTGGGACTTTATGTGAACACTTCCCCCCGACGCTGATATTGTATTCGACACATCTGGTGCAATATCAGATAGCACATTCGATGCTGTAGGCGCTGTCCCGTAAACTTCTGATACCACCGCTGCACTGGACGATGCTCCTGCTACTGCCCCGGCACCTCCCGCCACCACAGTTACAACCACTGGATTTCCATAAAAATCCCGGTTATGTGCCCGAAACTGATTGCTTTTTGTCACAGCTTTTTTCTGGGCTGCGGTGTACTTCTCTTTTGACTGTTCCAACGCCTTTGTCATAAGCAAAAGCACTCCCGCCCTTGTTTCTAAGGACGCAGACAGCTTCGTAAGTGCTTCCCGCACACCTTCCAACATGGCATCTTTTCCTAAAGACGCATTTACCTTTTTGATCTGCTCTATGGCCTGATCCAGATTTTTAACTGCTTTTTCATATTCTTTTTTCTGCTGCTCCAAACTGTCCGCTGACACTTTTACAGAAGCCATAGGCAACCTCCTATTTCAGATTGATCTTCAGTTTGCCTGCAGAACTGGAGATCTTCTTCTCATTGGCGCTGTATACATCCGCTGCTTCTGAAATCGTCAGGGCATAGGTATTTACCACATTTAATACCTCTTCACACTTTCCGATAATGGCATCAAAACGGCTGTAAAATTCCGCAGAACCGCTGCCAGTCCAGGTTGATTTTAAGTTTTTCACTGCGGTCTTGCTTTCAGACAGATAACTGTACATGTTTTTATAGCCTGTTTTAATGTTATTGGAATAATTTTTTAACTGTTTGGGATCCACTTTAATGTTTGCATCTGCCATTTGTACTCACCTCCCTATTTGCCCAGATATTTGTGCACCAGATCCATAGCCTTATTATCCGCCTGGGTGTAGCTGTTGGAAAATTCTCCAAGAGCTGCTCCCATCTGCTGTAGGATCTGGGTCAGCTGGGCCAGATTTGCCTTGTCTGCCTGATACCGTTTCAAGTATGAGGCGCTGGCGTCTCCGCTCCATACAGAAGATACTTTCTGGATATTTTCATCTAACTTATTCATCTCACTTTTCATTTTTGCTGCCAGATTAGTGAGATTAACACCTGTAGACTTTAATTTTGCTGCATTTACCTGCTGTGCTGCCATTTTTCTCTCCCTCCTGTCTCCTGCTATGTCCTCTCGGGATCTTTCTTATTTTCTGCTCACTACTGCTTTGGCCTGTGCTTCTGCCTTATCCATGGATGTGCAGGCATCCCGCAAAACAGCTGCGATCTCTCTTAAGGAAGCTGTTCCTGATGCCAGATCCGCGCTTTGTTCCTGCATAAATTTCACAAATATACCACCGGCTTTTCCAGACCAGGAGGCAGCTACTGCCTCGTTTGCCCCGTTGATCACCTTTATAGTCTGGTTCTGGATCTGGTCTGCTGCCTCTTCTAACAGCTTTGCCTGTTTTTTTACCGCCTGGGAATCAAAATGAATAGCTGCCATTACCGCATTCCTCCAAACTTAAGCTTTCCTGCGTTTCTGCTTACTGCTTTTTCTGTATCCTCATATACACCGGCCAACTCCTTTAAGACCTTTTCATAATTTCCCAACATGGTAATAATGGCCCCGGAGCTTTTCTTTAACTGCCCCGCCACTGCATAAATGTCATCTGCGCTTTCTCCTGCATAGGAATCCTGGAGTTTGCGAAAATGAGCATACGCTGCATCTGTGTTTGCTGCAATGGACTTTTTTATGGAAGTGATCTCCCCTACTGCCCGCAGCAATTCCTCTGTGTTGATCCGGCTGGTGCCGTCTCCTGCCATATGCCACCTCCTGTTATATGCCCTATCCCTTTGCTGCCGCCTGGATCTGGCTGCTGATTTCTTCTTCTGCCTGATCTAATTCATCTGCGATCCAGAGCAGTCCCTCTGCCACCTCTGCATACTGGGCTGCCATTTCTGCAAGAGCAGCCCGGTCTTTCTGATAATTTTGCAGAAAACGATCCTTTACCCCACTGCTCCAGGTACTGCTTAAGCCTTCGATCACAGCCTGGAACCGTTTCAGCTCTTTTCCCACATCAGCAGCGGAAGTTTCTATCTTTTTTGCAGTAGAACGCAGCATATCTGGATCCATTTCCATTTTATTTCCTGCCATGCTCTCCTCCTGTTTCTGTCAACAGATAGTCAGGTTTTTATACCATAACCACCCGGCTGCCGTTTTTGATCCCCACTTCCCGGAATGTCTCATTATCCTGGATCAGACCTTCCAACTCCATGGAAGCGAAAACAATGTTGTCCAGTCCCGCAAACAGGTCATGGCCCTCTAATTCTGCGATCTGCTTCATGATCTGCTGCTTTGCCGTTCCGATCTTCATGCGGTCATCTAACATAAATTCATAGGTTTTTGCATTTCCCGGTATCTCTACTTCTAAATGGATCTTACTCATACTCCCCCTCCTTTATAAAAGGTGTCATAAAGAGCACTGCTTTTCCTTCCTGTTCTGTAAACGCAGCTCCCACCGGATAGGTTTTACTCCTTTCAGAAGGTGCTACTTCATATTCAAAAATACCCTGTTCATCAAAGGCTTCTCCAAGGTGGAGCCCCGCTTTCCAGCTTCCAAACTGGCGAAGGGACCTGTAACCTGCCAGCTCTTCATATTCCCTCGGGGACAGAGCCATAAAGAAGTGCAGCCTGTGTTCCATTCCCTTTTCAAATACGGTTTCAAGGACCTCACTTACATCAAAATCTTCACTGTACACAGCTTCCATAAACTCTGACGCACTGTTGATGAGAAGAACTATACGCCTGTAATCCTTTAAAGCAGCCTGAACGGAAGTACCATTTTGTCTTGCCTCATATACAAGCTCATTGCGCTCTCCCAACTGGGGAAGCAGTACATTTTCCATAAAATGGTAAAGGTCTTCTTTATCTGTCATGTAGCCGGCCAGATCATTTTCCCTGGAAAATCCTTCCAGTTCCTTTAAGCATCCGTCAAACACGTAGACCTCTGCGCCTTTTTTCTTCATCTGCAGGGCAGTGTATTTTAGGAAATTGGTCTTTCCTGTTTTTCCAGAGCCACAGACAGTAAAGCATAAGGTCTGATCCAGGTCACAGGTGATAAACTGTCCGTCCGATGCGCCCATTATAAAGGTGTTATCTGGAAAATTCTGGAAATTAATATCATCCAGAAATTCCCTGCCGTCCACCATAGTAAGATCCGTTCCCAGCTTTCTGGCCCCGGATGCACCTTTTTTTGTCAATGGCTTTAATTTTTCACGGATCGCCAGCATCATGCTCTCTCCCTGAGATGCCTTTACCGGAAGAGCTGCCTGGAATTCCAGAGGACTTCCTTCTTTGATCAGGCCTCTGCCTGTAGTCCGGTCATCTGGAAGAATCTCGGAACGCATACCGATAACACTGTCATATTCAAACCGGTCTGCCAGCTGAAGTCCGATGCCCTTTGTAATATTCTGTAAAATACGGCTTCGGATATCGCCGGAGTTATTGCAGGTAAGAATAAGATAAATGCCATAACTTGCGCCCTCTCTGGAAAGCTGGATCAATGTGCCTTCATACTGCTCATAACTGTCAGAAAAAGCCGGATAATTGTCAATGACCAGGAAAATGGCCGGAACATCGCTGTAGCTTTCACGATAATCTCTATAGGAACCCATTCCTTTCTGGGAAAATGACTTCTTTCTGCGGTCTAATTCTTCCTCTGCAAAGCTCATCATCATCTGGATTTTCTCATCATCTCCTTCCATACAGATACAGCCTGTATGGGGAAGTCCTGCAAAGGCCGTCATGGTACGGCTGGAAAAATCCGCAATACAGAAGTTCACCTTCTCTGCTGTATAATGAAGAGCTGCGCCATAAAGAATGGTCTGCACCAGAGAAGTCTTTCCAGAACCTGCCGAACCGCAGATCAGCAAATGTCCATCCCTTATAAAGTCCAAATAAACAGGGAACTGTCTCTGGTTTTGCGGGTCATCTGCCAGACCAATTGGAAGCTTCATCTGCTTTTCATCCCAGGTAAGCTTTAGATCATCCAGATAAAGAAGTCCGGGAAGAGGCGGCAGCCAGATCTGCCGTAAAGGTTTGATATGATTTTCCTCTGCCTGCTTTGCCGCGTACTGTACCATGGCATCTAACTGGGTGAATTTCTTCACATTGTCCCCTTTTTTCTTCTTTTTCTTCTTCACTGCTTCCGGCTTTCCTGTAAGCCCGATGATCACTGCTTTTGCCTTGCTGTCATCATTAAATGGCACTTCTGGTGTATAAGGCGCTCCTGACCAGCCGGACTGGAATTCGTCAAAGATCTCATCATTTCCTACCTGTAAAAATCCACGTCCTGTTCCCGTGATGTAGGCTGCATCCGTACGCTTTAACATTTCATTGGAGTCCTGTTTGTCTGCCACACGAAGACAGATACGAAAACGTGTATTACTCCAGATCTCATCGTCCACCACGCCGCTTGGCTTCTGGGTTGCAAGGATCAGATTGATGCCTAAAGAACGTCCCACACGAGCTGCGGAAACCAGCGCCCGGACAAAATCAGGCTGTTCTTTTTTAAGCTCTGCAAACTCATCTGCAATGATGAGAAGATGAGGCATTGGCTCCTCTGCTTCTCCGTTTCGGTACAGTTCAATGTAAGCGTCAATGTGCTTGATCTTATATTCATTGAAAATGCGCTGTCTCCGTTTGATCTCCGCGTTAATGGAAAGAAGGGCCCTAGTCGTCTGGTTTCCTCCCAGATTGGTGATCACACCCGCCAGATGAGGCAGTCCGATAAAGCTTTGGGCCATTCCGCCGCCTTTGTAGTCGATCAGGATAAATGCCACCTCATGAGGATGATAATTTAACACAAGGCTTAAAATATAAGTCTGCAGCGTCTCTGACTTTCCACTTCCTGTAGTACCTGCCACCAAACCGTGGGGACCATGGTATTTTTCATGGATATCCAGGTATACCGGCTGTTCTCCCGCCTTCTGGCCTATAAGAGAACGCATGCTTTCGTATGTACGGTTTTCCAGCCATTTATGGTACATATCCAGATCTTCCACCCTGGAAGTCTTATACATATCCAGGAATGTAAGCATATCCGGGATTGCAGCATTGGAAGCATTTTCCCGCACCTTAAAATTGGAAAGGTGTCTGGAAAATACATCCATTTCAGACAGGCTTACACTGTCAAAGACAATACCGGACATTTCCTCAAATTTAGATAAGGTACTGTAACAGCCGCAGTAATCATTTTCCCACTGTACAATGGTATTGCAGTGAGAAGGCAGCTTATCAATGGCATCTGCTCCAAAGATCACACTAAGTCCCACATTTTTAGGTGGATCTAGCAGATATTTGGAAACAGGCTCGCCTTCGATCATGGAAATATCGCTGATAAATACTACATAATGAGGAAGGACTTTTTCCTCTTCTTCCCTGTTTTTCTGGTTCTCCCCTGCTTCTAACCGCTCCCTGATCACATCAGATAAATAATACATCACATCGCCCATGGCTCTTGGATCGCAGACGATCATGCGAAGCTTGCCGTCAGGAGTGTAGGTATGTGGCAGCCACCGGGTATATTCCATTTTTTCAAGATCTCTTCCTGGAAATACATAGCACATGCGCACATCGGTATAAGGGTGGAGAGCTGCGATCTGCAGGGCTAAAATACGCATCAGCTGATCCCGTTTTTCCTCGTCCCCGCTTACCACGCCTAAAAGACGGTGCTCATAAAGGGAAACAGCTGCCGGAACCTGATGCAGTGTTTTAAATTTCTCCTGAAGCTCCTCCATATGGTCATTTAATGGATCATGTTCACTGCCCAGATTTTCTTTTACCCCTTCTATCTCATTAGGCGAAGGCATATCTCCAGTTCCCAGACGAAGGGAAAGGAAATCCTCGTGGGTACTGCTTTTTTCCCAAAGGCGCCTGGTGTTGGAAGTGGTAAATTCCAGAAGTTCTCTGGAAGAGGGATACTGTTCTGCCAGTACCAGCCGGTTGTATTCTGTCTTATTTTTCAGCTTTTCTTCTACACGGACCATATATTCCAGATATTTACTGACCCGGTTAGACTCCGACTCTTTTTCTTCTTTTTTATTGTAGGCAGAATTAACTACCGCCCATATAGCCCCGATCCCCGCTGCCCCTAAGGACATGCAGATGCTTCCTGCGCCAAAGCCGTCACTGGTCATGGCTGCGGCCAAAGCGATCGGGATCACCATGGTAAAAGAAGGACCTATAGTAAAGATCAAAGGCTGTCGTTTCTGCTGCTGCTTTTTCGGGCATTTTTCAATGGAAATGGTCTCTTTATCCAGATTTAAAAGCTTTCGGGGAGTACGCAGGAAATACACATCTTCTACCTCTGTATCTTCTGTGGGCTCATCTTCAAAATGAGGGATCTCCACCGCCTTTAACTCCCGGATCTTGCACTGTCCATTGGGGTTGTTGATTGCCAGAAGATTATTCAGATATACGATCTTAAGACCGACTATATAAATAATGTCACCGTAATGCAGCTTTGTTTTCTCT
>CAVFER010000026.1:34537-36238 GCA_963621525.1 bacterium
GCCATTTAAAAATGTACCATTTATACTGTTTTTATCTGCTATATAAGCAGCGCCTGACTCAAAGGTGATCTCTGCGTGGGTTCCTGTTACAAAACGGTTTTTGTATACAATATTGCAAAGGTCATCGCTGCCGATCTCCAGCTTGAAAATACTGCCTTCTTTCAGCATATATTTTTCAAAATTTACACTTTCCTTCTGAACCTGGTCAATCTTAACAGAAAAGTACAGCTCTGTTTTTCGTACCATTCCCTCGATCACCGTTCCGTCTTCCAGATCAGCGTTTTCCACCGGATCTCCCTTTAAGATCAGGGAATACTGGGAAGAATCCCGCAGCCGCCAATGTCCATCCCAAACTTCTGCATTCAGGATCAGTTCGTCTTTTAATCCGCTGACATAAGGACGTATGGCAATGGGAAAATTGCGGTTATCTACATTGGGAAAATAATTTTCCGAAAAACCATTTTCAAAGAAAACGGTCATAAGTAATGCCATAGATCTCCCTCCTTTAATATGTGTTATCAAGGATACTTGCTGTTACTTCTTCCAGGGCTTCTTCATAGGAAGGTTTCATGGTCGCATAAACGGCAACCAGATATTCCCCATCTAAGGGAAGCATCATCATGGACGTAGATGCCATGACACCTTCTTCCTGATCTGTAATACTGCTTATATCAAAGGAAATATATTCGCTGCAGTAAACGGCCCGGCCGGATCCTGTGGTCATCTTGTATACCTGACTGTCATTGATCCCAAGTGTGTATTCTTCCATCACATGGATAAGATCTGTAGGATCTGTGCTTTCTGTCATGTAATTCATGTCGTCCTGTGTGCTTCCTAACACATAAACAAAGGAAAAATCCCCCTTCTCCACACTTCCATATTTTAAGTAAACACCACCATCCGAATAGGCTTCTTCAAAGCTTTCCGGATAAAATACGTCGTAGCCTAACACCTGTTTTGCAGCCATAAGGTCACAGTCTGTGCCAAATACACCCCCCTTTTTGCCACCTGAAAACAATACCAGGCAGATGACAAGTACAGCTGCTACGACCACACCGCCGATTGCTAAAGGCAGTACCGGAAGCTTCTTTCCCGGCTGTATGTCTGCTTTTTCTCTTCCTGGGCGTACCGTTTTTTCTTTTGGTACATTTCTGGCCTCTGCTTTTGCAGCCTCTTTTGCCGCTTTTTTCTCTGCTGCACGTTCTTTTGCTTCTCTTTTTCTCTCTTCGGCCCGCTGCACTTCTTCCTGTTTTGCCTGGGCTCTTTCCTGTACCATCCGCTCTCTCGCCCGTTTTTCCTCTTCACGCTTTTCCTGGGCCCGGCGCTCTTCTTCCCGCCTTACCTCTTCCTGCTTTCTTCTGGCTTCTTCTTCCATTTCCCGGGCTCTTTTCGCTCTGGCCTCTGCTTCTTCTGCCTCCTGTTTTACCCGTCTGGCCTCTTCTTCTGCCTGGCGCCTGGCTTCCTCCTGTTCAACTTTCTGCCGTCTGGCCTCTTCCTCTAAGCGCCGGATCTCTGCTTCCATTTCTGCCTTTTTCCGGCTCATTTCTTCTCTTCGTTCCTGTTCCGCCTGCTCTTCCTGCTGCTTTTTCCTCTTAGTAGCAAACAAAGCATCCGCTTCCTTTCGATCTGCCATGCTCCTTCTCCTCTCTCTTTTCTCCTGATCATATGTAATATTTCAAAAATAGACATTACAGTTCAGCC
>CAVFER010000027.1:0-35010 GCA_963621525.1 bacterium
CAGTTTTTGTACATTCGGCTATTAAGTGTACTAATTTGTCATTTTATCATCAATATTTTACTACATCTGACCCATTTCGCGGACGGTTAGCACTTCGTTCTAAGGCATATTCCAGACCGCCGTTAAAAAGATAATTGGCACGCATCAGGATATCAGACAGTGACTTCTTATCTGCTCTTTCCCGGCTTAACCACTCATACATGATCCCATGGACCGCATGCCGGCACATAACACAGATCAGCTCTCTGTCTTCTGGCCTGGAATCAATTCCTTCTCCCACACTGTCAATCACATAATGAAAAAAACGGTCAGAACAATCATCTAATATTTTTCGCACCTCTTCACTTTTTACAGAGCGAAGGAGATTTTCAAAGATCGTCCTGTGATTTTCCAGATATTCCACTGCCTTTTCGCAAATATGATCCTGATCTTTTTCTTTTTCCTGTTGGATAAAATTAAATATCTCTTCCATAAAATGGTCTATATATGCCTTAAAAACCTGATAAATATCCTGATAATGATAATAGAAGGTATTTCGTGAAATGCCGCACTGGTCGGTAATGTCTTTTACAGTTATCTTTTCTAATGGTTTTTGAGCCAACAGATTACCAAATACCCTCATGATCACAAGTTTTGTAAATGCCGCCATATCATGCCGCTCCTTTTGTGTCCAAAGTGTGAATTCAGAGATTTATTATACGTTAGAGTGACAGATATGGCAATAGACAGATTTTTAGTTTTTGTCATACACCAAACGTAAAACACCCCGCCAGATGGCGGGGTATCGCTGTTTAGTGTAAATTTGTATATCCCATCAGGTCACGGTCTACCTGACTTGCTACTTCTCTTCCTTCTCTGATCGCCCACACAACCAGTGATTGGCCTCTGTGCATATCTCCGGCTACAAAAACTTTATCTACATTGGTCTTGTAGCTTCCTGCTTCTGTAGCTACGTTGGTACGTGCATTGCGTTCTACGCCAAAAGCATCAGCTACATAGTCCTGACAGCCTAAGAAACCAGCTGCGATCAGTACCAGATCTGCAGGTACTTCTTTTTCGCTGCCTTCTACAGGAACCATCATGGTACGGCCCGTTTCCGGGTTCTTCTGCGCAGCCAGGCTGACTAAGATCGCCTTACAAAGCTTTCCTTCCCCGTCCTTTACAAACTCTTTTACAGTAGTCTGGTAAATACGTGGATCAGAGCCAAATACGCTGATAGCTTCTTCCTGACCATAGTCTGTCTTTAAGATACGTGGCCACTCAGGCCATGTATTGTTCTCAGTTCGTTTTACAGGTGGCTTTGGCATCATCTCTAACTGTGTCACAGAAGCACATCCCTGACGGATAGAAGTTCCCACACAGTCATTGCCTGTGTCACCGCCACCAATAACAATTACATGCTTATCTTTGGCAGAAATATAATTTCCATCCTCTAAGTTAGAATCCAGAAGACTCTTCGTATTTGCCTTTAAAAAGTCCACTGCAAAGTAAATACCGGCTGCGTCTCTTCCAGGAACATCGATATTTCTCGGATTGGAAGCACCGCATGCAAGGATAATGCTGTCAAAATCACGAAGGATCTTGGCTGCCTTGTAGTTTCTTCCTACATCAGCATTGGTAACAAAAGTGATACCTTCTTCCTTCATCACATTGACTTTACGGTCAATGACCCATTTTTCCAGCTTCATATTTGGGATGCCGTACATTAACAGGCCGCCTACACGGTCACTGCGCTCAAATACAGTTACACTGTGTCCTCTCTTATTTAACTGGTCTGCAGCTGCCAGACCGGAAGGTCCAGAGCCGATGACAGCTACTTTCTTCCCGGTACGCACTGTAGGTGGTTTTACCTTTGCATAACCTTCTTCATATGCCTTTTCAATGATGGCGTGCTCATTTTCCTTAATAGACACCGGATCACCGTTTAAACCGCAGGTACATGCAGCTTCACATGGGGCCGGGCATACTCTGGAAGTAAATTCCGGGAAACAGTTTGTCTTCTTTAAGCGGTTAAATGCCTGCTGCCAGTTTCCTGTGTATACAAGGTCATTCCACTCCGGGATCAGGTTATTTAAAGGACAACCGCTTACCATGCCGCACATCATCATGCCGGACTGGCAGAAGGGAACGCCGCAGTCCATGCAGCGTGCGCCCTGTAATCTCTGTTCCTCTTCACTTAACGGAATGTGGAATTCATTCCAGTTTTTAATACGCTCCTTTGGTGGAAGCGCCTTTCCATTTTCACGTTCATAATCTAAGAATCCTGTAATCTTTCCCATTTTTCAGCGCCTCCTTAACCTCTGATATTTGCATAAAATGCTTCAATCTGTGCCTGCTCACTGTTTAAGCCCTTTTCTTCCATCTGCACGATAGCATTCATCATGCGTCGGTAGTCATGAGGTACGATCTTCTTAAACTTAGGCAGATACTCGCTGAAGTGGTCTAAGATACGCTTGCCCTTTTCAGAGTTGGTGTATGCAACATGCTCCTGGATCAGGCCTTTCAGCTCTAATACATCATATTTATTGGAGACATCTTCAAAGGAAACCAGTTCCTTATTCAAACGCTTATAAAAACTTCTATCTTCATCTAATACATAGGCAATGCCGCCGCTCATACCAGCTGCAAAGTTCTTTCCGGTTGGTCCAAGGACTACTACACAGCCACCGGTCATATATTCGCAACCGTGATCACCCGTTCCTTCTACTACTGCAGTCGCACCGGAATTGCGGACACAGAAACGTTCACCGGCAATTCCGTTGATAAACGCCTTGCCGCTGGTAGCACCATAAAGTGCAACGTTTCCTATTATAATGTTTTCCTCTGCCTTAAACTGCACACCCTGAGGCGGATATACGATCAGCTTGCCGCCGGATAAGCCTTTTCCAAAGTAGTCATTGGAATCACCTGTCAGTTCCAGAGTCAGTCCCTTAGGAATAAATGCACCAAAGCTCTGGCCGCCGCTGCCGTTGCAGCTGATGGTAAAGGTATCTTCCGGCAGACCTTCCGGATACTTTCTGGTGATCTCAGAACCGAAAATGGTACCTAAAGTACGGTTTACATTGCTTACATCTAACTGGATACTCTTCTTCTGACCATTATTTAAAGCACTCTTTAACTTCTTTAATAAGATGCTTTCATCTACTGTCTCATCTAACTTAAAGTCATAAACCTCTTTTGCATTATAGCCAGCCAGCTTTACACCCTCATATGGGTTGTCTAAAATACGGCTTAAGTCTACTTCTTTTGCACGGCTGTAGTCAATATCATCTTTTCTCTTTAACAGGTCTGTACGTCCTACCAGTTCATCCACTGTACGCACGCCCAGTTTTGCCATATATTCACGGAGCTCTTCTGCAATAAACTTCATGAAGTTCACAACGTACTCCGGTTTACCCTTAAAACGCTTGCGAAGCTCCGGATTCTGAGTGGCAATACCCATTGGACAGGTATCCAGGTTGCACACACGCATCATAACACAGCCCATTGTTACAAGAGGAGCTGTTGCAAAACCGAATTCCTCTGCGCCTAACATACATGCAATAGCAACGTCGCGGCCAGTCATTAACTTACCGTCTGTTTCCAGCACTACTCTGTCACGCAGTCCGTTCATGATCAGGGACTGGTGTGCCTCTGCTACACCTAATTCCCACGGAAGACCTGCATTGTAGATCGAGTTTCTTGGAGCCGCACCCGTACCGCCATCATATGCAGATATCAGAATGACCTGCGCACCAGCTTTTGCAACACCGGCAGCAACCGTACCAACACCAGCCTCGGAAACCAGTTTTACAGAAATCCTTGCTCTTGTATTGGAGTTCTTTAAGTCATAGATCAGCTGTGCCAGATCCTCAATAGAGTAAATATCGTGATGCGGCGGCGGGGAAATCAGACTGACACCGGTTGTTGAATGTCTGGTCTTTGCAACCCACGGGTATACCTTCTTTCCGGGAAGCTGTCCGCCTTCACCGGGCTTTGCACCCTGAGCCATCTTGATCTGGATTTCCTGGGCACTTACCAGATAGCGGCTGGTAACACCAAAACGTCCGGAAGCTACCTGCTTGATCGCAGAACAACGATTATGGTCAGCAGGACCAGGAACAAGACGATCCAGGCTTTCACCACCTTCACCGGTATTGGACTTACCGTGGATCCGGTTCATGGCAATAGCCAGTGTTTCATGTGCCTCCTGTGAAATAGAACCATAGGACATAGCACCCGTCTTAAAGCGGCGTACGATGGAATCTGCACTTTCTACCTGCTCAATCGGAATACCGCCGTCCTCCGGGTAGTTAAAGTCCATCAGGTTTCTTAAATGATAGGTCTTCCCCTGATCATCCAGAGTGGATGTATACTGTTTGAAAATGCTGTAATCACCCTTTCTGGTTGCTTCCTGAAGCAAATGGATCGTAAGCGGATTATATAAATGCTCTTCCTGTCCGGAACGTGATTTATGGCTTCCTACGCTGTCCAGCGTCAGATCCACATCCAATCCCAGTGGATCAAAGGCTGCAGAATGAAGCAGATCCATATCACTCTCAATATCTTTTAATGTAACACCACCTACACGACTTACTGTGTCGGTGAAATATTTATCAACCACTTCCTTAGAAATACCAATCGCTTCAAAAATCTGAGATCCCTGGTAAGATTGGATGGTAGAGATACCCATCTTAGACGCTATCTTTACAATGCCATGGAGCACTGCCATATCGTAGTCTTTTACCGCTGCATAATAATCTTTGTTTAACATACCGGTCTCAATAAGATAGCGAATGGACTCATGGGCCAGGTATGGGTTGATGGCACAGGCACCGTAGCCCAGCAGAGTTGCAAAATGATGAACCTCTCTTGGTTCACCGCTCTCTAATATCATGGCTATACTTGTACGCTTTTTGGTACGCACCAGATACTGTTGAAGAGCAGATACAGCTAGTAAGGACGGAATCGGTACATGATTTTCATCAATATCTCTATCAGAAAGGATAATGATATTGGCACCGTCCTTATGTGCACGGTCTACCTCCAGAAACAGTCTGTCTATAGCCTTTTCAAGGGAAGTATTCTTATAATAAGTAATCGGGATCACTTCAACCTTAAAACCAGGTTTCTTCATATTCTTAATCTTTAACAGATCAGCTTCTGTAAGGATCGGATTCTCCACACGCAGGATCTTGCAGTTTTCCGGAGCTTCCTCCAAAATATTTCCCTCTTCTCCTACATATACGGTGGTAGAGGTAACAATTTCCTCACGGATCGCATCAATAGGCGGGTTCGTAACCTGGGCAAACAGCTGTTTAAAATAATTAAACAATGGCTGATGTTTCTTAGAAAGTACCGCTAACGGAGAATCCACACCCATAGCAGATACTGCTTCCGCTCCGTTTAATGCCATCGGAAGGATCATAGTATGGTATTGCTCATAGGTATAGCCGTATGTTTTCTGTAAGCGAAGACGTTCCTCTTTCGTAAGCATAGGCGCCGCCTGATTAGGTACTTTCAGGTCTCTTAACTCGATCAAATTAGAATCCAGCCACTCACCATAAGGATTCTTCTGTGCATAACGCAGTTTCAATTCCTCATCGCTGATCATTTTTCCTTCTACCGTATCCACCAGCAGCATTTTTCCCGGACGGAGACGGTCTTTCTTTACAACCTTGGTCTGGTCAATATCAATTGCACCAACTTCAGAGGAAAGGATCATATAACCGTCATCTGTAATATAATAACGTGATGGACGCAGGCCGTTTCGATCAAGAACCGCACCAACTATATCACCATCTGTAAACAGGATAGATGCAGGTCCGTCCCATGGCTCCATCATAGTTGCATAGTAACGGTAGAAATCCTTAATTTCAGAATCCATATATTTGTCATGCTCCCATGGTGCCGGAATGGTTACCATAACAGCCAATGGCAGATCCATACCACTCATGACCATAAATTCCAGAGCATTGTCTAACATAGCGGAGTCAGAACCTTCCTGATTGATAATAGGAAGAACTTTGTGCATATCGTACTTGAAGTACTCAGATTCCATGTTCTCTTCACGTGCCAACATCTTATCTACGTTGCCGCGGATGGTATTGATCTCGCCGTTGTGAACGATAAAACGGTAAGGATGAGCTCTCATCCAGCTCGGATTGGTATTCGTACTGAAACGTGAATGTACAATCGCGATGGCTGACTCATAATCCTTATCCTGAAGATCTGCAAAGAACAGACGCAGTTCTCCTACCAGGAACATTCCTTTGTATACAATGGTCCTGCTGCTTAAGGATACTACATAGGTATCTTCATTACTCTGTTCAAATACACGGCGAACTACATACAGTTTCCGGTCAAAATCCAGACCCTTCTTTACATTGGCTGGTTTTGCAACAAAGCCCTGAACAATGTATGGCATAACGTCTACTGCCTTTTTGCCTAATACTTCCTGAGCAGTAGGAACATCTCTCCATCCAAGGAAGGTAAGTCCCTCTTTCTTGACGATGATCTCAAACATCTTCATTGCCTGTTTTCTGGCAAGTTCATCCTGCGGGAAGAAGAACATACCAATACCGTACTCTCTCTCATCCCCTAATGTAATACCAGCCTGAGACGCTGCTTTCTTAAAGAAACGGTGGGAGATCTGCAACATGATGCCAACGCCGTCACCGGTCTTTCCTTCTGCGTCTTTACCAGCTCTGTGCTCTAAGTGTTCTACAATGTGGAGTGCCTGGTCAACTGTTTTATGTGTCTTGATGCCTTTGATGTTGGCAACTGCACCGATGCCGCAGTTATCATGCTCAAAACGAGGGTCATACAGTCCCGGCAGTTTCTGTTTGGGGTCCATAATGTTCTTCCTTTCTTTACGTGCCGCTGGAAATGGAATCTCCTTTTTAGCTTTCATCAGCACTTTTTATTGAGCAGATAATACTACTATTTTTCTCATTTGTAAACAATTGATTTTTGTTATATTGTCAGATAATTAGATTATTAATATTTCAAATGTGTATTATCTGATTATTTAGTAGTGTGTTTCAGTTGTTATTGCTATTGTTTGTTCAAAACCACATCTTTAGCACACTTTATTTTCTTAATTTTTCACTTTCTATTCTTAAGTAAAACAGAATAGCAGCATATCCCGCAGTGCGATCCGCGCGAAGCGTTTTTGCTTTCATTGGACGCAATTTTCTATGAAATCAAAAAAAGAGCCACACCCCACTGGACATGACTCTTTCCTATTATTACTTTCAGGAGTAATGATTACATCTCGCCTAAGCCACTTTCAATTGCCTGGCTGATCGTCTTCATAGCCTCTTCCTCATCCTCGCCATCGCAAACCAGAGTAATCTCTGTTCCGCACTTGATACCAGCTGCCATTACGTTTAATACGCTCTTTGCAACGATTTTCTTTTCACCGGAGATAATAGTGATATCGCTCTTAAACTTCATAGCTGTCTGGGATAAAACGCCTGCTGGTCTTAAATGTAAACCGGATGGATTGACTACTGTTAAATTCTTGCTGATCATAATTATACTCTCCTTATCGCATTTTTATACGCCGGTCCCCGACTTCCCGCAGGACCTTATATCTAAATTTTATTACATCTGGGTATTGATGTCAAGTTAATACAAGAAGAATATTGTTAATCTTCTGACATTTTCCCCTGTTGTTTCCGAAGTTCTGCTTCCCGCCTTGAAAACACGCAGCCACAGTAATTCTGCCTGTACAGATGATGTTCGGCAGACAGCTCTATAGACCTTTTATATCCGTTCTTTTTCTTAAAATCAGACATAAGATAGGCTACACCGTATTCATCTGCCAGACGGATGCCAATTTCATTTAATTTCTCAGCGTTCTTTAAAGGGCTGATAGAAAGAGTGGTGGTAAAATAATCAAATCCACCCTTTTTCGCTGTTTCTGCTGCCTCACGAAGGCGCATTTCATAACATAAAAAGCAGCGCTCGCCCCCTTCCCGGTCGTTCTCATGTCCTTTTGCCATCTCATAAAAAGATTCCGGCACATATTCCCCTTCTAAAAAGCTTACAGGATGAACAAAGCTCATTTCCCCGATCAGGCGCTTCTGCTCCCTTACACGGGCCTCGTATTCCTCATCAGGAGAAATATTAGGGTTATAATATAGCAACGTAATCTTGAAGTATTTAGAAAGGTATTCCAGAACATAACTGCTGCAGGGTGCACAGCAGCTATGAAGGAGAAGCGTTGGCACTTTTTTCTCTTTTGTAATCTGTTCTATCATCTTATCCAATATCTTCTGGTAATTTTGTTTCTGCTGCTGTGCTGCCATTTTCGACCTCCTGTTTTATGTAATGTCTTCCGCCTGATAGCAAAGCTGTGTTCTCCAGGTTAAGAAAAAGGGCCGCTTTTTAAAGCCGCCCTTTTTAATGTTTTATTTCACATTTCACTCAGGTTCACGCATATCGTACTCTGCTTCCTGCTGACGCAGCCGCTTATTTTTCTCTGCGCTCATTATTCTACAGGAAATCACGGATTCTCTTGCTTCTTACCGGATTACGAAGCTTGCGCAATGCTTTTGCTTCAATCTGACGGATACGCTCTCTGGTTACGTTGAATTCTTTTCCAACTTCTTCCAGTGTTCTTGGATGTCCGTCTTCCAGACCAAAACGAAGTACGATGACCTGACGCTCTCTCTCCTTTAAATCTCCCAAAAGTGCGTCAATGTGCTCTCTCAACATAACAGACTCTACATTTCCCTCTGGAGTCACTACATTGCTGTCAGCAACGAAATCTCCCAGGTTGGAATCATCCTCCTCACCAATAGGCGTTTCCAGGGAAGCCGGCTCTCTGGCGATCTGCATGATCTCCATAACCTTATCTTCTGTCATATCAAGTGCCTCAGCTAATTCTGCAACAGATGGCTCATATCCCAGTTCCAGTGTCAGCTTGCGCTGCATTTTAGACATCTTGTTGATGGTCTCTACCATATGCACCGGTACACGGATCGTTCTTGCCTGATCCGCTAATGCCCTGGTCACAGACTGGCGGATCCACCATGTTGCATATGTACTTAACTTATAACCTTTTGTATAATCAAACTTTTCAACGCCTTTGATCAGTCCCAGGTTTCCCTCCTGAACCAGATCCAGAAAACTCATTCCGCGGCCTGTATAACGCTTTGCAATGCTGACTACCAGACGCAGGTTTGCCTCGATCAGTCTTTCCTTGGCAGCTTCATCCCCATCTGCCTTACGCTGTGCAAGCTCCAGTTCTTCGTCCGCTGTAAGAAGAGGTACTGTACCGATCTCTTTTAAATACATACGCACCGGATCTTCTGTTCCGATACCCTCCAAAAGATCTACAGCATCCAGATCGATATCCTCATCTTCCGCATCCTTCATAAAGCTGTCATCATCCAAGTCAAGATCCAGACCAATATCATCCAAGGCAGGATCTGCATTTAACATCGCTTCGTCCAGTACGGGAACTACGTCAATATTACGGTTCTCCAGGTAACTGTAAATCTGATCCATCTGCTCTGGTGTCAGGTTATCTCCCACAAAGAAATCATTGATCTCACCTGCATCCACAGTGTTATGCTTGGATTTTGCATGGGCAACCAGCTTTTCCAGCTTTTTTAAAAAATCGTCCTTTTCCAATGATAAACGTCCTTTCGCTTAAAGGTAAATGTGGATACTCCCACAACTTATCATTATATACCAGTTTTTTATTTTTTTCAACATCAATCAGTCACTTTTTCAGAAGGAAGAATAATAGGTATCCTCTCTTTCAGATTCTCGATCGCAACCTCTGTTCTGGCGCCGCCATATTCTCCATCTAAGACCCAATCCACACTTTCTTGTGAACAAAAGCGAATGGAAGATGCCTTAAACTTATATACATATTCATTAGGAGCTTCCACCAGGAACATATAAGAGATAATGTTGCTTAAGTCCGCCGGTGTTTTTGGCATACGGATCAGAAGCACTTCAAAAACACCGTCATTTAAAGCTACAGACTGGTTTACCAGACCTTTAAATCCGCCTACGCTTCTTGTATTGGTCACCATTCCAAATGCAAAATCTTCTTCTAAAACATTGTCGTCCCATTCTACCCGCATATGATAAGCTTTAATCGATGTCAGGCTTTTCACACTTTCTAACATATAAGCTTGATGTCCCAAAAGATTTTTTGTATTCTGTGGTGTCTGATAAGACACTTCTGTAAAAGCGCCAAAAGCGGCAATATAAACAAAACTTCTGTCCCCGGCAAATTTTCCTGCATCTACCCAAAACGGCACACCGGTTACAATAAACTGCGCCGCCTTTTCCATATTTTTAGGGATCTTCAGACTAGAAGCAAAATCATTGGTAGAACCAGCCGGGATATAACCTAAAAGAGGGATCTTTTTTAGCTCAAGCATTCCGGATATAACCTCATTTAAAGTACCATCGCCACCACTGCAAACAATCACATCTACGTTTTTTCCCTGATGTTCTACGGTTTTCTGAGCATCTTTGGCGCACTGGGTCACATGTACCCGGATATCATACCCGGCTTTTGTAAAAATATCCAAAATCCGCAGCAGATGACCTTTGATCTGTTCCTTTCCGGAACGTGGATTAAAAAGAAACAGCATTTTTTTCATCCTGCATCCCTCGCTTTCATTGTGTCCACAATCTGTGTGTTTTATCCAAGCAGCCTTATATAAGCACTAAAGGCCGAAGGAATGGAATACTCCTTCTTTAATATTGCCTTATTAACCATAAAAAAATATCCTGAGTCTTTTTCATTTTCACAGGAGATTTTCACTCTGTATCCCACCATGTCCCACTGTACATGGGAAAATATATGTTTTGCTGTCGTTAGAGGCTCTACGGTGATATACAGATCCGCAAAATCAGATTCTTCTTCTCCGCAGATCCAGTTTTTCACCTGCTTTACTGCTTCTTCTTTTGTCAGATGTCCTTCTGTATTAGGAAGTTCATATAAAGAAGCCAAAAGTCCCTTGGGCGGACGTTTATGAATAGCTACCTTCTCATTCCACTCCACTAAAAAGACTGTCTTTTTCTCCATGCGTTTGGGCTTGGGAGCAGATTTTACAGGTATCTCTTTCCAAAGTCCCTTTTTCTTTGTAATGCATAAAGACTCCAGGGGACATTCACTGCATCTTGGCTCACCGCCGGGAATGCACACTAAAGCACCGATCTCGATCAATCCCTGGTTATAGCTGCTGGCTGCATCTTTTGGCATCACTTCTGTGATTTCCTGCTCCATGGCAGCTTTCACAGACGCCTTTTTTATATCAGAAGTATCACCCCACAACCTTGACAGCACCCGAAGCACATTTCCATCTACTGCCGGGTTAGGAACTCCATATGCAATAGAAGAAATGGCACCTGCTGTATAACTGCCGATCCCCGGAAGTTTTAAAAGCTGTTCTTTAGAAGATGGAATCTGTCCGCCAAATTCTTCCATGACCATAATAGCTGCAGCCTTTAAGTTTCTTGCCCGGTTATAATAACCTAACCCCTCCCACATTTTCATGAGATAGTCATCTTCAGCCTCTGCCAGTGCCTTTACATCCGGAAATGCATTCATAAACCGCTCAAAATAGGGCTTTACAGCCTCTACTCTGGTCTGCTGGAGCATGATCTCGGAGATCCATACTCTGTATGGTTTAGGATCATCTCTCCACGGAAGGCTTCTGGCTCTGGAATGATACCAGGAAAGAAGAGGCTTTTCTACTGCTTTCAGGCGTTCGGTTCGATTAAGAGGCTCACCCTCATACTCTATTACCTGCAGATCATCATAAAAATGCAGGCTTTCGTAATGCTTCTCCTCTGCGTGATCTTCCACTGCTTTATATATAGCCATAGATTCCCCGCACGGACACTTCTCCAGAAAGAACATGGACTACATCCCCGTTTTCTTTTTCCACTAAGAGGCATCCCTCTTCATCTATCCCCAGGGCTTTTCCCCGATATTCTCCCTTAGGATCTAAAACGCACACCTGACGGTCCATATTGACAAGCATTTCATTATATGCAGCCTGCAGCCCTGACATATCACAGGTCTTTTCATACACTGCATAATATTCTTCAAAACTTTCGACCACTGCACGGATGACCTCACTTCGCTTTACGCTTCTTCCCAGCTCCAGCTTCAATGAAGTAGCCTTATCCCGGATCTCTTCCGGGAACTCACTTGCATTTACATTGATACCAATACCCACTACCACATAGCGGATGGTATCTTCCTCTGTGCTCATCTCCGTTAAAATACCGCAGATCTTCTTTCCATTTACTACAGCGTCATTGGGCCATTTGATCATGGCATTTAAACCCGTTGCCTTCTGAACCCCTTTTACCACTGCCATGCCTGCTACCAAAGTCAGCATGGATGCCTGGGTCGGTTCAAAGGAGGGACGCATGAGAAAGCTCATGAAAATATCCGTTCCATGAGGTGAATTCCATACTCTGCCTCTGCGTCCTTTTCCTGCGGTCTGGCTGTCTGCCACTGCAAGATATCCATGGGAAGCCCCTTTTTCTGCTGCATCTCTTGCACGGTTATTGGTGGAGTCTGTTTCGTAAAAATATTCCGCTTCCCGCCCAAGCCATCTGGTATCAAGGACAGATCTCAGTTCTGCTACTGTCAACACATCTGCCTCTTCCAGCAGGCGGTAGCCCTTATTTCGCACTGCTTCTATTACATATCCTTCTTCTTCCAGCTGACGGATCGCTTTCCACACAGCCGTCCGGGACACGCCTAACTGTTCACATAACTGCTGGCCGGATACATGTCCCTGCGCTTTTTTTAATATTTTTAATATTTCTGCTTTCATCGTGTTTTGTTTTCCTCAATCCTGTGATCATGTACATGTAATCTTAAAACCATAAACTGAGGGCGCTTAACACGCCAATAAGCCCAAGGCCTGCGCACAGTACCAGTTGAAACGCTCCCATTCGGAAACGTTTCTTATCTCTGCCGCAGGTCTTAAGCTCAAAGACTCCGTTTATTCCGTTTAACAGCGCTGCCAGTAAAAATACCAGAGGGAACAGCATCTCATTCCCCTCCGGATCAAAAAACGACAGCACTGCAAAAATCACAATTGCGATTCCCAGGATCAAGTGCGCCATATCCAGAAATACTCCGGCCCGACGCTCATTTCTTCCTCTCTGGCCCTGCATATCCCAATCTCCTGTTTTTCCAGAACGCCTTTTTCAGACATTTTCACTCTTTCTCGATAAAAGGATCACTTTTATTACTCGCTTAAAGTAGCCAGCATAACTGCCTTGATGGTATGCATCCTGTTCTCAGCCTCATCAAATACAACTGACTGGCTGGATTCAAATACTTCATCTGTTACTTCCAGTTCTGATACTCCGAAACGCTCTCCCATTTCCTTGCCGATCTTGGTCTTTAAGTCATGGAAGGATGGCAGACAGTGAAGGAAAATGGCCTGTGGACCAGCTGCATCCATTACTTCTTTTGTTACTTTGTAAGGAGTCAGGTCTTTAATACGCTCTGTCCATACTTCATCCGGCTCACCCATGGATACCCATACGTCTGTATCAACAACATCTGCTCCCTTAACCGCCTCTGCCACATCTTCCGTCAAAGTAATGGTAGCGCCGCTGACAGCTGCAAACTCCTGGCATTCTTTTACTAATGCTTCATCCGGGAAGTACTTCTTTGGAGCGCAGGCTACAAAGTGCATACCCATCTTTGCGCAGGCGATCATCAGGGAGTTACCCATATTATAGCGCGCATCACCCATATACACAAGCTTAACTCCCTTAAGGTGTCCTAAATGCTCTCTGATGGTTAAAAGGTCAGCTAACATCTGTGTTGGATGATCCTCGTTGGTCAGACCGTTCCATACCGGTACGCCTGCATATTTAGCCAGTTCTTCAACAATCTCCTGTCCAAAGCCTCTGTACTCGATTCCTTCATACATACGGCCTAATACTCTTGCTGTATCGGCAATGCTCTCTTTCTTTCCGATCTGGGAACCTGACGGATCCAGATAGGTAGAGCCCATTCCCAGGTCATGTGCAGCTACTTCAAAAGCACATCTGGTTCTGGTACTGGTCTTTTCAAAAATAAGAGCTACATTTTTGCCCTTTAAAGTATCTACTAAAATGCCTTTTTTCTTCTTTTCCTTAAGCTCTGCAGCCAGGTCAAGTAAGTATGTGATCTCTTCCTCTGTATAATCTTTCAGTGTTAAAAAATTTCTTCCCTTTAAATTCATAGTTTTTTCCTCTTTTGAAGTATTTTTAATGCATGTGCCAAAAAAGTATATTGACACCTCTGATACCGGATTGCTCCGTTTACACTGGTATCTTCAGATTTATATTTATGCAACTTTTATGCATAATATACCACCAGTGTTTTTATCTGTCAATAAAAATCCACTTTTCTTCTCTGTCTTGCTGCTTCAAACATTAAAACAGAAGAAGCCACTGCTGCATTTAAGGACTCTACCTGTCCTGCCATAGGAATCTTGATATAGGTGTCAGCTGCTGCTGCCATCTCATCCGACAGTCCTTTGGCCTCATTTCCAATAAGGAAGCCTGTATCTTTCGTATAATCTTCCTGGTCATAATTATGCATGCCTTTCAAATGCGCAGCATACAGATTGACGCCCGCTTTTTTCATCTGTTCACAGGCCGCTTTCAGGTCAGCTGCATGTAAGAAAGGCACTCTCAGTACAGAACCCATAGTAGAACGGATTACCTTTGGATTGTAAATATCCGCTGTATCACTGCTCATAACCACACCGGTAATTCCTGCTCCTTCTCCAGCACGGATAATGGTGCCCAGATTTCCCGGATCCTGGATATTTTCCAGAATCATGATCAGTTTTGGCGTTTTTGATTTTTTTAAAATATCTTCCATCGTGCACTTTTTCTGTTTTGCAACGGCTAAGACTCCCTGAGGCGTCTTTGTATCGGCCATATAATGCATCACTTCATCTGTAACGATCTCGACCTTAAAACCACGAAGCCATTTCTCATTTTCTTCCTGCTTTCCAAAGCTTTCTGTAATATATAAGCTCTCCACATCATCCGGCTTATATTCGCGACACATGCGCAGTCCTTCTGCTACATATAAACCTTCTTCCCTGCGAGCTTTGGCTTTATCACGTAAATTAACTACCCGCTTCACCTGCTTATTTGAGGTGCTGTTTATCATATTTATCGTTCTCCTTTTTCTATCATCTCCAGCTCTTTTAACCACAGGCGGCTGCTGGCATCACTTGGCATACGCAGATCACCTCTTGGGGAAACAGCCACAGAACCTACCTTTGGACCATCCGGCAGACAGGAGCGTTTAAACTGCTGTGCAAAGAATCTGCGGTAAAATGTTTTCAGCCATTTTAAAATAATCTCTCCATCGTAACTTCCTTCAAATGCCTGCAGAGCCAGACGAAAGATTTTTGCCGGGCTGTAGCCGAAACGGAGTACATAATACAGATAGAAATCATGTAGCTCATAAGGGCCAACCAGATCTTCTGTTTTCTGGGAAATTTTACCATCTTCCGGTGGCAGAAGCTCCGGACTTACCGGTGTATCAAGAACGTCTAAAAGCACATCGGAAAGTTCTTTTTCGCCGCAGGTATCTGCATAATAACGTACCAGATGACGGACTAATGTTTTCGGCACAGATGCATTAACACCATACATAGACATATGATCACCGTTATAAGTTGCCCAGCCAAGTGCCAGCTCGGACATATCACCGGTACCGATGACCATTCCCCCCACCTCATTAGCAATATCCATTAAGATCTGGGTGCGCTCTCTTGCCTGACCATTTTCATAGGTTACATCATGCTTTTCTATATCGTGGTTAATATCCTTAAAATGACCGGTAACAGACTCACGGATATTGATTTCTGTTAAAGAAGCTCCTATTTTCTTTGCCATGGTGCAGGCATTTGTATAAGTACGGTCTGTAGTGCCGAAGCACGGCATAGTAATGCAGTGGATATTCTCTCTTGGAATCTGAAGCATATCAAAGGCGCGGACTGCTACTAAAAGTGCCAGTGTGGAATCCAAGCCGCCGGAAAGACCGATTACTGCATGTTTGCAGTTTGTATGTGCCAGGCGCTTTTTCAGTCCCATTGCCTGGATAGAAAGGATCTCTTCGCAGCGGTGCTCTCTCTGACCTGCATCATGAGGCACAAAAGGGGCCGGATCAATGCAGCGGAGAAGTTCATCTGACTTCTTGCTCATTTTTTTGCTGTCTTTCTTTGCAACATCTTCTGTATTTAATTCGAAATAAACGGTTTCATGGGAAGAAGCCTTGTTTTCCTCGTCTTTAAATGTAGTCATGCGGCGGCGCTCGCTGATAATCCTTCCAAGATCCATATCTGCGCAGATGCAGGCATTTTTAAATCGGTCAGATTGTACCAGGCAGGTTCCATTTTCTGCAATAATATTCTGGCCGCCAAATACCAGATCCTGCGTAGATTCTCCTTCTCCCGCATTTGCATAAATATAACCGCACACCAGTCTTGCAGACTGTCCGCAGATCAGATTATAGCGGTAACGGTCTTTTCCTGTGGTCTCGTCACTGGCAGAGCAATTGGCGATTACAGTTGCCCCTGCTAAAGCGTGGGAAATGCTTGGCGGACAGGGAACCCACACATCCTCACAAAGTTCTGCTGCCAAAACCAGCTCCGGCATGGTACGGCAGGAAAATAAAAGGTTCATACCCATAGGAACCTGAAGTCCTTCCCAGTTTGTCATCTCTATTTTTTCCATACCCGGGTTAAAGTGGCGCATTTCGTAAAATTCAGAATAATTTGGCAGATGCTTTTTAGGAACAATACCTAAAATGCGACCTCTGTTTACTGCAACTGCCACGTTGTACAGTTTTCCTTTGTGCATCCAGGGCATTCCTACAAAAAGAATCATGTCCTTGCTTTTTGATGACTGCAAAATATGTTTTAATCCGTTTTTTGCTTCTTTTAACAGAGTTTCCTGTAAAAATAAGTCGGAGCAGGTATAGGCTGTTAAACACAGCTCCGGAAATACCATAACTTTCACCCCTCTGGCACTTCCCTGTTCCATTAATTCTATAATCTGTTCGCTGTTATACTGCGGGTCTGCCACATGGATGTCCGGCGTTGCCGCTGCTACCCTTATAAATCCGTCTTTCATTGCGTCCTCCGTATATTTTTTGCTGCCGCTCCACTCAGATTCCCGCGCCGTCGCGCTTATCTGTCTGCTAACGCAGAAGGAACCTTTCTTAACGGCTTATAAAAACAAATATAGCACAATTCAAAAAAAAAACATAGCCGCACGCGTATGCTATGCAAATTCTTCTTGACTATTTGTTCAATCTGCTGTATACTCATCTTGTTCAGAACGCTTGTTCTGTACATTTTATAAAGCCCTGCACCACTACTACCACACTTGTCAGGGCTTTATTTTTTTGCCTGAAATGCATGTTCTGCCCTCTCGCCACTTCTTTTGTTTTTTCCCACAAATACAAGAAGAGCTGCCCTTCCCCCACAGAAGGCAGCTCTCAGTCACGATCAAAAACCGTCACACTATAAAATATTGCTGGCATCCCCATACCAAACAAAAACCTGTAAGGCACTCCTTTGTGCTTCTTACAAATGCTACTATAGCATCGTTTCACAGTTTTGTCAATCTTTTTGTGCATTTTAGCAAATACCTTTTATTTTTTTAGGTATAATCCTATAAAATTCGTCGGTTTTAGTCGATTTTTGTTCTGTTTTTTACTGGCAGATGTGACATATCTTCCAAAGTCCCTACATAGTTTTCTTATTTTCGAATATACTCCCCTGCAAGTCTGACAATTGCATAAAATGTTAGTTCATTATTTTATCTTACATCTTATGAAAACCAACTGTACTTAAGAACTTAGCAAAAGCTTCTCTTCCATCCGGTGTACACTTATAAACACCGGCATCCTCCAGAACTTTGGCAAATACCTGTCCTACTTCTTCTTTTAGGATATCTTCAGCGTTATCTTTTGTGATCTCAACACCTTTTTCCTTGTATACAGGCAGGAAACCTTCTACCCAATCTGCATGTTTTTCAATGTCCGGATTGCTACGGATATCTTTACCTTCTACTATGTACTCAGCCAGTTCGGCCAGTTCTTTTTTCAGTCTGGACGGTAATACAGCCAGTCCCATCACTTCGATCAGACCGATATTTTCTTTCTTAATATGATGCAGTTCCTGATGTGGGTGGTAAACGCCCAGCGGAAACTCTTCTGTAGTGATGTTATTTCGCAACACCAGATCCAACTCATACATATCCCCATTCCTTCTTGCAATAGGGGTAATAGTATTATGTAGTTCTCCATCTGTTTGTGCGTACACGAAAGCTGCCTCATCCGTATAGTCTCTCCACGCTTTTAACACCTTATCACCCAAATCGATCAAGGAATCACAGAGCTTGGAACGCAGACGCAGTACGGACATTGGCCAGTAAACAATACCTGCCTCTACATCATCGTATCCTTCTGCCTTATAATACTTTTCAATAGGCGCTTTTGCCATCGCAAAGGTATAATGACCGCCTTGGAAATGGTCATGGCTTAAAATAGATCCGCCTACGATAGGAAGGTCTGCATTAGATCCCAGGAAATAGTGCGGGAACTGGCTGATAAAATCAAACAGTTTTCTGAACGTAGCCCGCTCGATCTTCATCGGGATATGCCGGCCATTAAACACGATACAATGTTCATTATAGTAAACATAAGGTGAATACTGAAATCCCCATTTGCTGTCGTTTACGGTGATTGGGATCACACGATGGTTGTTTCTTGCCGGATGGTTCACTCTACCTGCATAGCCGACATTTTCCATACAAAGCTGGCATTTTGGATAGCCGATCTGTTTTGCCAGTTTGGCTGCTGCAATAGCCTTAGGGTCCTTTTCTGGCTTGGATAAATTAACTGTGATATCCAATGTACCGTACTTTGTATCTGTGGTCCACTTCATATCCTTACATACACGGTATCTGCGAATATAGTCGGAATCCTGACTCAGCTTATAGTAGTACTCTGTAGCAGTTTCTGGTGAAACGTTGTATTTCTCCCAGAATTCCTTTATTACCTCACCTGGCCTTGGCATAAGGCAGTTCATCAGTTTGGAATCAAAAAGATCTCTATATACAACGCTATTTTCCTGTAAAATACCTTTTTCGGCTGCATAGTCAAGAAGCACCTTAAGGATTTTTTCTAAATCTATATCTGCAAGTTCGTTTCCTTCCGGTTCTTCGTATTCATCCATTTTCAATGCTTCCAGAATCTGATTTCTGGCATAAATGGCGTCATCTTCTGTAAGCAGACTCTTATCCAGTCCATATTGCACTAATGCTTTAATCGCCTGATAAACCATCTGTGCGTCCCCCTTTTTTTATACAATATCTTCACAAATTCGCTGATAATTTTATTATAATCGCAAGGGATTCATAAAACGATGTTCATTTTAAATTTCCCTTCTCCATATGTTTTTTTATGATCTGATCTGTGATCTCATACAGTTTTTCAGAACCTTCTTTTGTGCGGTTCTGGCGACCGTAAACCTGATCTGCACTGACTCCATGCTCTCTCCAGTCCCCTCCGTCATTACTATTGTTTAACATAAGCGGCTGGAGATTGTCCATTGCATGGGCAAATTTAGCTTCCGGTGTCTTACTGTCCTCAAATTCATCAAAAATAGCTTCCAGTTCTTTCTTCTGATCTTCAGGAAGCAGAGAATAGATCTTCTCTTTCGCTGCTTCTTCCCTTGCTTTCTGGGTCTTTTTGCCTTCTTCATCATAGGCATACGTGTCTCCGGCATCAATCTCCACTACGTCATGGATCAGACACATAAGCATGACTCTGGTAATATCAACAGGCTCATTGGAATATTCCCGCAAAAGATAAGCCATAATAGCCATATGCCACGCATGTTCGGCATCATTTTCATTTCTTCCGTGACCAGACAAATGGGTCTGACGGAAGATATTTTTCTCTTTATCAATCTCCAGAGCAAAATCCAGCTGTTTTTTCAGACGTTCATCCATAATAAGACCCTCTTCTCTCTTTTTCCATTCATTTCAAAAATGCCAAACCATGATCCTGCCATACTATTACAAGGACAGTCCGCCTCTCGCCCTGGCTCTTCTGTCACTGATAGACTGTGCTACAGGTACCAGAAAGATTGCAACAATGCCACCTGCAAAACCATTATTGTACAGATTCATTCCGCCGTATACAATCCCTACATTTAAAGCAACCGAGGAATGAAGATATCCTGCAATAATGCCTACAATAGGGCCAAATTTTCCTGCGATGGGTGCCAGCGTAGTAGAAAACAGTAATGCCAATATAGGCGAAGGCTGGTTAATCGCCCAGGTCTTGGTAAAGCTTGCAAGATAAACCCCAAACATGATGGGGGCAATATTTTTCAGATGTTTTCCCGTAGAACTGAATCCTACAATTGTGAAAATACCACAGATGGTCGGACCATTTAAGTCGCCTTTTACTGCCAGAACAAACAAGGTTGCAAAAAGGCCATTCACACCCATATTAAATACGGTGGTGGCACCGCCTTCATCTTTTAAATAATCTGTACCCGAAATTCCTGTTGTTCCTAAGATCCGGCGGTAAGACTCCAGAATCGTTTTACCTCTTACTGCCACTGCCGATGCGATCATAACACCAAATAAAGACAGTAACAAAACCGCAAACAGCACGTTATTTCCAATGGACCATATCAGTCTTGACTCTACTTCAATCCCGAAGGATTTTTCTATCGACACCACTACCGTTGCGATGATGCCCGCTGCAAAGCCTACATTATACAGAGAATAGCCATGGTGGGCGTAATGCACATGAGTACACAACGGCGGCAGCACAAAACCGATACTAAGTCCTAACAGCAAAGACAATATAAAACAAACCGGAAGGGGCATTTTCCCGACATACATCATCTGAGTCATAATAGGAGAAAGGCTGGTGCCGTACAGACCTACATAAAGATAACGTTTTAAAGAAGTACCATGATATTTGGCATACAAAACAACTCCAGCCATAATAGCCCAGATGTTGACAATATTCTTTCCAAAAAGAGAAAATCCAAACATCAGGCAGCTGGACGTAATGGTGTGCCCGTCCATCTCCTTTCCCGAAAAATACAAAAGGGCAATGCTGAGCAAAGTTGTAAGCCCCGCATTGATCAAAGCTGCTCCGATCCCTCCTACTGCAAAATAGTCGGTAATAAGCACATCCGGCTCCCGCACCAGCCGGATAATGCCGGGGATGATCTCATTAATAGGCTGGATAAACAGTCCAATCACAATAAAATACAACGGGATCAAGGACAGTACCACAAATTTTTCTCCTCTGGTAAGAGAACGCAGTTCTTTAAAGGGTGCAAAATATCGCTTCAAAAAGTACTCCTTTTTATATTAATGGTATTATCATTCAGTGTAGTGGCTTCGCCTATATCAGACAGGCGTTCGTGATTCAAGGCATTGACCTGAAGGCGCTGGCCGGTGATGGAAGAGTTGTACACTCCAGAAGCTGCCGCTGTTCTTCTGGCGATCCGGTCTGTAAACACAGCCTTAAACTCTACCTCTGCCAGGTCATTCCAGGCAATAATTCTGTCTCCATCTTTGATCTTTGCTTCTTTTCCATCTTCCGGATGGATCAGCAGCATCATCTCTCCTCTGCTTTCCACCAGGCTGTCACGCTCTGTAAAAATAGAATTTAAAGTGTGGCTGTCAGGCACCGAGATCAGATGGAATGGATATGTACCGCCGTAACATGGCATATAGTGAGGAACCGGTTCTTTCTGAGCTTCATTTACGATCATGAATTTCCCGGCAGGCGTTTTAAAATCGCAGTGATCTGCAAAATCTGCGGAAATGGTCCCTCCTTCTCTTAAAAACTGCCATTGTTCTTTTGACAAACCAGCCAGGTCCTTACCGGGATGAGAAAGAAGGTCTTCTAAGGCATCTTCTGCTGTCTGCTTAAAATAATCTTCCTCAAATCCAAGTTTTTGGGCCAGGAAACAGAATGTATCCCAGTTGCTCTTGCACTGCCCCGGCGGTTCAATGATTTTGTTTGCAACTGCAAAGGTTCCATATCCATATGGTTTAAAGCAGTCTGGCTGTTCTACCGAAAAGGTAGCCGGTAAGATGATATCCGCATAAAGGGCTGTATCCGTCATAAAACGCTCATGAACCACGGTAAAAAGGTCTTCTCTCTGAATCCCCTTTAAAAGGCCCGTCTGGTTACAGACAGAATTTACAGGATTGCCTGCATATACATAAAATGCCCGGATTTTATCCTTTCCTTCTGCATTTAAAGCAGATGAAAGCTGATTGATATTTACAACCCGCGCCGGATTTTTTCTAAAATCCGGCCTTGTGATCCGTTTTGTATCAACAAAATCACCCAGATTGTGGTCGCATCCGCAGATACCGCCGCCCGGTCGCTTCCATGCTCCTGTAAAAGCAGAAAGAATGGTGATCAGGCGCACCGTCATTCCCCCGTTTCCATAACGCGAAGGACCGCTTCCCAGTATAATGGAAGGTGTTTTTGCCTTTCCGTAGGCAAGTGCCAGTTCTTCCACCACCGCAGCCGGGATACCGGTGATGTTTTCTGCCCACTGAGGGGTGGATTTCTTTATCTCTGGCAAAAACCGCTCATAGCCATCTGCCTGGTTTCTTAAGAAATCCTCATCTTCCAAATGTTCCCTCCATAGAACATGCATCATAGCAAGTGCCAGCGCCCCGTCAGTTCCAGGACGGATATACACTGCCCTGTCGCAAAGAGGAGCACTGTCTCTGCCGCAGGCCTCAATAAGGATCACCTGTTTACCCTCTTTTCTCTTTTTCGCAAGAAGAGGTAATATCTGTAATCTGGTAGCCATAATATTACTTCCCCAAATGAGAAAGAAATCACTGTCTTCCAGTTCTCTCGGATCTAAGCAGCCTGTTTTTCCGGCCACAGCGCTGTAACCGGCTCCTTTGGCCGAGGCACAGAGAGTCATTACCAGCGAGCAACCGCCTAAACGGTTAAAAAATGCTTCCCCACACTTTCTCTGTACTATGCCCATAACCCCGGAATAAACAGCCGGAAGGATAGCCTGAGGACCATCCTCCCTGCATATTTTCAAGAAACGATCTGCAATCTCCTCTCCTGCTTCTTCCCAGGTAATAGGCATAAACTGTCCACTGCCTTTTTTACCGGTACGGCGAAGAGGTGTGAGAATACGTTTTTCACTGTTTATGGATTCCTCGTAATGCTGCATCTTCCGGCAGATCAGTCCCTTATTTGCCGGATGGGTCTTATCACCTTTGACACTTAATATCTTTTTTCCATCGGTTTGGGCTAACAACCCACAGGAGGTAGGGCAATCATAAGGACAGATGGTTCTCTGAAAATAAGTCATGAACATTCTCCTACAGCATGTGTTTTCTTAAATATGCTCCGTCTTCTGCTGCCAGATAAGCCGGTGCAATGTCAAATACGGTCTTGCAGCCGGTCTGTCCTTCGTTTCTTAAACGATATGCGGCTCTTGCATAAGCTGCAAGTACAGAAGACGTAAACTCAGGGTTTGAATCCAGTTTTAAGCTGTATTCAATTACATGAGAGTTTTCATTATTCCAGCCGGTCTTTCCTGTGCGGATCACGAAACCGCCGTGGGGAATGCCAGCATGGTCTCTTAACAGTTCTTCTTCGCTGATAAAATGTACCGTAGTATCATAATCAGAGAAGTAGTTTGGCATGGTAACGATCTCTTCTTCGATTTTCTTAAGATCTGCTCCTTCTTCTGCTACTACAAAGCACTCTCTGGTGTGTTTCTGTCTGGTAGTCAGATCCGGCCCACTGCCGCTCCTTACTGCCTCTAAGGCGCTGTCTACCGGAATAGTATACTGTCTTGCATCCTTAACCCCTGCAATACGTCTAATAGCGTCAGAATGTCCCTGGCTTACGCCTTTGCCCCAGAATGTATAATCTTTCCCACCCGGAAGAATAGCATTTGCATACAGGCGGTTTAAGGAAAACATGCCCGGGTCCCAGCCTACAGAGATCAGTCCTATATGGCCGCTTTCCTTTGCTGCCTTATCTACTGCCTCAAAATGCTCCGGAATCTTCGCATGGGTGTCAAAACTGTCAATCACATTGAAATATTTTGCCATTTCAGGCGTCTGTTTTGGAAGATCTGTAGCACTTCCTCCGCAGATGATCAACACATCGATCTCATCTTTCATTGCCGGTGCGTCAGCGACAGAATAAACTTTGGCGCCTTCTGTAAGAATGGAAAGGGTCGAAGGATCTCTTCTTGTAAATACCGCCTTAAGCTCCATATCCGGATTGTGCTTAATAGCACACTCTACTCCCTTTCCCAAATTGCCATAACCTAAAATACCGATCCTGATTGTCATATTATTCGTCCTTTCTTTTTATCCCCTATTATCATCAAAAATTATACTATATGCACAAAATGTTGGCAACAAAAAAAGACCCCGGTGATAAATTTCCGAAGTCTTTTTTTATATACATTCCTGCTTTTCATGCATTTCTTACCACGAGCAGATGCACATTGCCTGTTTTGCTGCATTTTTTATACGTAACCCAACAATCCAGGCAGCCACAGTGACAGCGCAGGAATATAAGATACTAACATCAGCACTACAAAGATTGCTCCAAAGTAGTAAAGCAGCGGCTGGATCACCTGCTCGATCCTCGTTTTTCCTACTTTTACACCTACAAACAGTGTTGTTCCAACAGGCGGTGTAATGGTTCCTATACACAGATTGAAGATCATCATGATACCGAAGTGAATGGTGTTCATTCCCAGTGCCTGACAGATTGGCAAAAAGATCGGGGTAAAGATCAGGCATGCCGGTGTCATGTCCATAAAAGTTCCTACGATCAGCAGCAGGATATTGATAATGAACAGGATCACGTAACGATTGCTGCTGATACCAAGCATTGCAGTACTTACCGCAGTTGGAATACCTGTAAATGCCATAACCCAGCTCATAATACTGGACACACCGATAAGGAAGATGATGATACCTGTCATCTCCGCACTGTCAAGGAAGATTTTTGGTAGCTCAGATGGTTTAATGGACTTGTAGAAGAAAATTCCCAGTATCATGCTGTATACAACTGCTACTACGCTTCCTTCTGTAGCAGTAAATACGCCTGAAATAATACCTCCGATGACAACAATGATCATAAACAGACAGGGAATTGCCTGTAAAAATACCTTGATCTTTTCTGACGCTGTATATTTTTTCGTACTCTGATAGCCTTTTTTCTTCGCAAAAAAGTAGATTACCACCATACATGCAAGTCCCCAGAGGATACCCGGGATATAACCTGCCATGAAAAGAGCTGCTACAGATGTTCCGCCGCTGACCAGTGAAAACGTGATCATAACGTTGCTTGGCGGGATCAACAGTCCGGTAGGAGCAGTTGCAATATTGGCTGCGGCTGAGAAATCACGGTCATAGCCTTCTTCTTCTTCAATCGGACCGATAATGGATCCCATAGCAGATGCCGCCGCTGTTCCTGAACCAGAAATAGCACCGAACAGCATATTTGCCACTGCGTTGGTATGAGCTAATGCACCTGGAATATTACCGGTAAAGAGCTTTGCAAAATTAATGAGGCGGATGGCAATACCACCCTTATTCATCAGGTTTCCTGCCAGGATAAAGAATGGAATGGCAAGAAGACTGAATACAGAAATACCAGAGAAGATTCTCTGAGCACCGGTCAATACGCTTGCTCCCATGTTTAAAACAGGCAAAATAGCACAGATAGAAGAAACAGCCAACGCAATTGCAATCGGCACGCCTGCGATCAGCATGATTGCCAGCAATACAAATATAATAAGTCCACAAAGTCCTGCGATTGTCATACTCTCACCTCCCCGGCTTCCTTAAACTCACGATGGAACATTTCCACTGCATTCATAGCCGCAAATATCATGATCAGAACACCACTTACAGGGACAATCACGTAGATATACCCCATTGGCACGCGCAAAGACGCAGTTGTCTGGATCATGGTCAACTTTGTGATAGAACAGCCGCCGTATACCATAACAACAGCAGCAAAACTAAAGGATAACAGATCAATCACGATCTCCAGATACTTTCTGAATGTTCCGGTCAGTTTATCCGCCATAAATCCCATTCTCATATGGTCTCTTTTTCCAAATACATAAGCAGATGCTAAAAGGGACATCCAGGTAAAAGAATAGGTTAAAAGTTCTTCCGATACCGTACTTGGACGGTTAAAGAAATATCGTGTGATGATCTGATAGCTTCCTACTACTGTCATCAGCATGAAAAGAAAAATGATCAGATATCCCAAGATCTTCATCATGTTTTTTCTTACTTTTCGCATATTCTCCATTACTTACCATCCTTTCCGGCAGCTGCCTTATTTGCCTCTTCAATATGTTCATACAGATCTCGGATCTTGGGGTTTTCATTTAACATCTGCTCATGAAGAGGAAGTACCTTCTGCTTAAAGGCATTAACATCCACATCAATAAATTCCACACCCATATCATCCGTTGCGATCTTTTTAGCTTCTTCTATGCTCTTATCCCATTCTTCCATTTCTACTTCTGTGGATTTTTGAGCCGCTTCTTTAAACACCTGATATTCTTCCTGACTTAAACCATTTAAGAATTTCAGGTTGGCAACCAGCATGTCCGGCACCATCTGATGCTTGTTATATGTATAATATTTTGCAACTTCACCATGTTTATTGTTCGTCAGCGCCAACTCGTTATTTTCTGCTCCGTCGATCACTCCCTGCTGAATCGCTGTATAAACCTCGCCAAATCCCATAGGTGCTGCTGCTGCACCAAAAGCATTTGCCATAGCAACACTGGCCGGACTCTGCTGTACACGGATTTTTTTGCCTTTCAGGTCATCCGGTGTATAAATTGGTGTCTTTGCATAGAAATTTCTGGTTCCTGCATTATACCAGGTAACTACGCGGAAACCTGCCTCGTCTGTGGACTCATATACTTTTTCCATGTAATCAGAGTCTTCCATAACAGACTTGTAGACCTCTTCAGAATCAAAAAGATACGGCATACTAAAGATCTCATATACACTGGCAAAAGTTTCCAGATTGGCAGTACCTGCCACAACGAAATCAATCGCACCTGTCTGTGTCAGCTCAATGGCTTTCTGGGCTGATCCCAACAATTCATTTGGAAAGATCTGTACCTCATACTTATCACCCAGACGTTCCTCCACATATTCCTTAAATGCCAGAAGCCCCAGATGCTCCGGATGTGTTTCAGACTGTGCATGGGAAATACGCACGATCCTCTTTCCGCCATTTCCCGCTGAACAGCCGGAAAGCGACAGCGCCGTTATACCGGCAGCTGCAAGGAAAACCGCTTTTTTCATAAATCCTTTCATAAAAAATCCCTCTCTTCTTTATACTGGATTCCGTTCTTATGGGTATTTGCCCTTTGGAACGTATACGTTAAGTATAGTAAAAAAAGAGAGAGATTTCTCTGGACAATTTTTATCTTCTACAAGACTATTTTGTCTTTTTATTAAATTGTATTAACAACTTTTTAGCGTATTTTTTATTGCTTCTTAACAGGTCGTCTTTTTGAAATATGCTCCCAGGTACTCTCCGGCACCAGGCCACGGATCTCTTCTGCTTTTCCTTCTTTTACTGCCTGGCGCACCCTAGAAGCACTGATAGCTGCTCCCTCCTGCTCTTTTCTTGGAATCTCCATTACTTCGATTCCAAGTTCCGGAAGAACCTCTTTCATGGTCACATTATAGCAGTCTGTTACCGCACAGTTTGGCTCTGTTCCCACAAAACGCTTTGTAATGTGTAATTCCGGTGCGATCCGTTTTCCAAATAATTCCAGATCCAAACGACAATTTGCCTTTCCTGCCTCTGTTTTTTCCTTCATAAAATAGGTAGGAAATGTTGCTGCGGAAATAATATAATCAGATGTGTGATGCAGGATCACGCGGTCCAGATCCTTTACCCCTTCTTTTACCATTTCATAGCGCTCTGCGGCACTGTAAAAGGTGCGCTTATCAGAAAGCACAAACAAGTGCAGATAATCGCACTGTTTTAAGGCTGTTTCAATGAGATACCTGTGTCCCAAAGTAAATGGATTGCAGTTTGCCACAATGGCTCCAATAACTTTTCCTTCTTTTAATGCATCTTTTGGGCTTTCAGCCTTTACTTTTTCCACAAAATCAGTAAAACCGGCCTTTTTATTTTCCATAAACAGGACTCGCTCTGTCTTTAAAATGGTATAAAAGCCCAGATCCTCAAACATGGCCTGATTTTTTGGCTTTGTGTACATTAATAAATGGCTCCTGCCCTTTTCAAACTCATACTGGGTCAGGTGGGAAATAATGGTTCCTGACAGTCCTTCTCCCTGATGATCCGGGGAAATTGCAATGCATTTTAAAACATTTTCCTCTACAGAACCGGTAGCTATGATACGATAATCCTCATCTTCTAAGCAGATGCTGTATTCAATCCCCATATCATAATCTAGATCCATGGACTTTAGGAATTCTTTTAAACGTTCCAGGTCATAACCTTTTAATGGTCTTCCTTCTAACATGATATTTTCCCTTTCTGCCCCCAGGTTTTATAGGTCTTTAAAAGCAACGGCATTTCTGCAACCAGCATTCCGATCCAGCCGGCCAGATAAGAATACGGCAGTGCCTCAATTCCCATTTTCCATATAAGTACTAAAGGTGCGGCTGCCAGAACACGCAGTGCCATATTAATAAAACTGCTTATTAATGTGATCTTTAGATCGCCAATACCACGGAAGAATCCTTGAATACCATTGGTAAGTGCCGGAAGGATATACATAACTGAGATAAGATGCAGATAAGTAACACCATGGCCAATAACCTCTTCATCCCTTACAAACATCATCATAAGTGGTTTTGCGAAGGTAAAACAAATGATAAAGATAAGGATACCGTAAATAGTCTCCAGTATGATACCGCAACGGAACCCTTCTTCCATACGGTCGATCTTGCCGGCCCCCTTATTCTGGGCCATAAGAGCTGTCATTGCATGAGCAATATTCTGCTCTGGAGTATAGGCAAAATCGTCAATGCGGTTGACTACCGCAAATGCGGCTGATACAGAGACGCCCATGGTATTTACAATGGCCTGAATACCGATCTTTCCTAACTGCACGGTAGCCTGCTGCATGGCAGAAGCCCAGCCAAAAGCAATGGTTTTCTTTAAAAGGCTGCTGTCAAATACAAGCCATTTTTTCCCAAGGCGCAGCAAGGGCACTTTCTTCTGGATATAGATCACACAAAACAAACTGCAAAGAGCCTCGCTTAACACCGTAGAAATGGCACAGCCGCGGCTTCCGTCCTTTAAAACGATAACAAAAAACAAATCGCCAAATACATTTAGCACGGCACTGATGATCAGGAAATACAATGGAGAATTGCTGTCGCCCAGTGCTCTTAATGTGCTTGAAAAGAAATTATATAAAAATGTAAACATCAGTCCCCAGAATATGATCTGCAGATATTCTGCAGTCAGATCCATAATAGACGGGTCCACCTGGATCAGTTTTAACATGGGCACTGCAAATATAACGCAGCATACCGTCAGCGTAACAGAAAAGACTACACCGGAGATCATGGTAGTACTGATCTGGCGATGTAATGTATCGTAATCTTTTGCGCCGTACTGCATTCCCATTAAAATAGCGGCACCCATGCATAAACCATTTAAAAATAAGATCATCAGTGTTGTAATGGGGTTACAGATACCTACAGCTGCCAATGCCTCTTTTCCCACAAAATGGCCTACGATAATGCTGTCTACCGCATTGTAAGTAAGCTGGAACAGATTTCCTAAAACCAGTGGGATGGTAAATTTCACAAGCATAGGCATAATCTTTCCGGTTGTCAGATCTTTTGTCATACTTTTTATCTCCTCATTTTTTCGCAGTCCATGAAAAAGGACTGAATGTACTAAATAGTTTTACAACCGAATTTAATATTAGGCGCATTTGAACGGAAAGTCAACACTGGGGTTTTCAAAAGCAATGAACAAGTAAAGAGCTGCAGCAATGATCAGCCTGCTGCAGCTCTTTCATGGGGGATTTGAATCTTAAATTTATCTATTATTGTGTGCTTATAATGGAATAATTCCTACAACTACACCGACAAACATACAAATGATACTGAATCCCCATACCCACAGGAAACTGTTTTTGATATGGTCTTTAATATCTACATCTGCAAGTCCTACACCTAACAAAGTTGCAGGTACCATCGGGCTGATGAACGTTGCACAGTTACGGCAAACAACCATAGCGACTGCGATCGGCATTGCGCCAACGCCAAATCCTTCTCCGATACCAATCATAACCGGAAGCATTCCGTAGAAGTAACTGTCTGTGTCGAAAGCCAGTGCTAACGGTACACTTAAGATACCGATTACTAATGGCAGATGCTGTCCAAGGGCTGTTGGCAAGATACTGCTGATCAGATTTGACATACAGGTAATAACACTGTTGATACCTTCAATATCCTTAACCAGGATACCCATTAATACTGCCGCACCCATTAAGGTAGAACACATCATCAGAGCCGGACCTGCATGGAGGTTAATGATCTTCTTCTGCAGCTTTGCGCCCGGGTAGTTTACAAGAATACCAATTGCCACACCAAGCATGAAAGGCACGTAGCTTGGGAAAATGTCCTTAATCAATAATGCAATCACTGCAATGGTTAAAATAATGTTGAATACAAACAGCTTTGGACGAGCCAATTCGTTATTTGCAGACTCTGCAGCAACTGCTGCTTCTTCTACGCTGTTCAGGTGAGCGGCCTCTTTAGCCAGCTTGCCGTTTAAACCAGCGCCTCTCTTCTGCTCAATGATACCATTTAATACGGATACGACCAATGCAAGTACAATACCACAAGCCTGGATTGGCAGGAGGGTCTGCCATAAGGAACCCGCCTCAATACCAAGAACCGTTGCCGCTCTCATGGTAGGTCCAGCCCACGGCATCAGGTTTAAAACACCCATTGCAACAACAGCAATGCGAAGCAACGTTGTCGGGCGCATATGCATCTTCTTATAAACCGGAAGCATAGCCGGAACTACGATACAAAAAGTAGATGCACCGCCGCCATCCAGATGTCCGATCAGGGCGATGATACAGGTCATAACGCAGACACCGATCACATTATCCTTTACTAACAGCATCAGCTTTCCGATAATTACATCAAACATTCCCGCATCGGTCATAATACCAAAATACAGAACGCTGAATACGAACAATGCTGCGGTTGGACCTGTGCTGGAAAAACCGCTCTTGATCAGCTTACCAATGTTTTCCCATGAATAATAACCGCCAAGTACAAGAATTACTCCCAGGATCATCGGGAAGATGATAAACGCAATGCTGGGAAGGGTTTTGCTCTTAAAAAGTGTTACAACGATAGCAACGATACAGGCAAAACCAAGAAGACCTACTACAACCTCTGACATACTCTTTTTCTCCTTTACATTTTTTATGTCATGTTTCTATCTGTAAATGAGTATACAGAGGCAACCTTACAGGTATAAGAGATTTACCTTAAAAAGTATTAAGGTTTGTATTAATCTTCGTACATAACATAAAAAGGACTATTCGGCTGGACAGTCCTCTGTATAACTTGGTCTTTCTGTATTTTTATGGAAGAAACCGGTATCCCATCCCCCGCACCGTAATAATATGTTCCGGTTTCTGCCTGTCTGTCTCAATCTTGCTGCGCAGACGGTTGATATAGACCATAATAGCATTGTCATCAATGGCTACTGTGGTCCCCCATACCTGTTCATAGATCATATCTTTTGTATACACCTGGCCCGGATGCTTAATAAACAGTAACAGCAACGCACTTTCTTTGGAAGATAAGATCAGTTCTTCCCCATCTTTATAAAAACGCATGGTAGAACTTTCGTAGCTGAATGGACCGCACTGAATGGTATCGGAATGATTTCCCATATTCTTCGTCCGCCGGATCAGTGCTTTTACTTTTGCGCCCAGTACTAAAGGTCTGAACGGCTTGGTAATATAATCATCTGCACCAATGGAAAGGCCATATAAGGAGTCGTAATCCTCATTTCGGCCGCTGACGATCATCACTGGTGTCTGGATCCCGTTTGCCCGAAGCTCTTTGATCACATCAAAACCTTCCATATCCCCTAACATAATATCCATGAGGATCACATCATATGTATGGTGCTTTAAAAGCTCCAGTGCCTCTTTTCCGCTTCCCGCCGTTTCTGTATCAAGTTCATTGCTGTGCATCACCTTTTCCAGTAATTTACAGATGGAAATATCATCATCTACGATCAGTACTTTATCCGCCATATTTTCCTTACCTTATTCTTTATTTCGTGAATTATCATAAAACTTTTGCATATATGTATCAGATTCATTATAATATTACCAAAGAAGCAAGTCAACCAGAAAGGATGTAACCCCCTATATGGAAAATAATGAAAAAACAAAAGAAAATGATCATCTGTCTGTGGAGTCTCTGAAGAAAAACAGCCGGTTTTATCTGGTTGCGGCATTTTTAGCTGCTGCTATCCTGGCGCTTATGTGTATCGGGAACAGTATCTGGAATGAGTACCGAAACTCTGCTGTGCGAAATCAGAAAGAACAGATGCTTTTAGCAGTAGAAAGTCTCTCTGGCCAGCTGGAAGAAGCCATTGGCGAATACGCATCGGATATAAGAAGTTTGTGGAACTGCAGCCGTTTTTTAAGTATTGAAAAACAGGAAACACTGTGGGATACTTATGTAAAAGAACATACCCCCATTGTCCAGGACGTTATTATTAAGAAAAAAGGGGAAACCATCTTAACAGCAGGTCCAACGGACGAACCAGAGGAGATCCTCTCTGAATCCAGGATTGATGAGCAGATGTGCTTCAGACTGGTAAAGATTGGAAATGAAAATCATTACCTTATGCTCTACTATGAAACGGATACCGGTGAAACCATTTCCATGATCTTAGACGGCATGGCTTACTATAACAAGGTCATGCGCCCTTTAAATGTAGGAAGCAATGGTTATTTTATATTAAAAGACCACAATGGTATTGTACTGATGCATCCACAGCTGGAACAATGGGGAATCGATGTGATCCATGGACGTGAAAAAATGTTCCCAGGAAAAAATCTCACCAGTTTAAATACCATGATCGAGAGGCAGAAACAGGGACTGACTGCTGTGGATGAATACTACTCCTACTGGTGGACCAAGCCCGGGGCTCCCGGTGTGGAAAAGGTCAGCGCCTATACACCTGCTTATATTGGAGATGATTTTATCATCGTCAGCGCCGTTATGGATCAGAGCGATATGTATGTGCCTCTGGAAAAAGGCGCGTTAAAACTGCTTTTTGTATTTACAGGGTTTCTTTTTACCATCCTTGCTGCTGCTTCTTATATTTTCCACTTAATGTTCAAAAGCAGAAAAGACAGCCGCCAGATCTCCTATCTTACGGAATTAAATGGGATTTTGGAGCGGATGCATCAAAGTGAGGAGACCATTGCACACCAGCAGCGTTTACAGATTATGGGAACCATGACCGGTGGTATTGCCCATGAATTTAATAACCTGCTGACACCGATCATGGGATATGCAGAATTTCTCATGATGGACCTGCCTGAAAATTCTGATAACTACGACAGCGCAAAGGAAATCTATGAAGCTTCTGTAAAAGCCAAGGAGATCATCCAGCAGATTTCTTCTCTCAGCCGGAAAAATATGGAAACGGCCTTTAAGATGCTGGATGTGGATCGGGTGATCAAACGTGCCTTAAAAATGGTCCGATCTGTGTGCCCGGACAATATTGAACTAAAAGAAAGCATAAACCTTCCAGGTGTTACCATTGTAGGAAATGAGACCCAGCTAAATCAGGTATTCTTAAATGTCGGTGTCAATGCCATTCATGCCATCGGGCATGAAAATGGTGAGATCGAAGTTTCTGCCATTCTCTTAGATAAAAAGGATCTGGATCCGGATCTTCCTATTGGAGATGAAAATGCCTGGGATCAATACGTACGCATTGACATCCGGGACAATGGCTGCGGCATGAGCCCGGATGTGTTAAAGCAGATCTTTAATCCTTTCTTTACCACAAAAAAAGGTGGAAAAGGAACCGGACTTGGACTGGCTCTTACAGAACAGATCGTTACGTCCCACCGGGGCGTGATAAATGCTGAAAGTGCACCTGGGGTTGGTTCTGTATTTCATCTGTATTTTCCTGCATCTGTACCAGATGAGAAAAACAGTTTTGAACCAGCTGTGCAGAACGCCCTGAATTACGCGAGAAAAAATCTCGCAGGGCCATCAGGAGAGAAAATCTCATTACTTATCGTGGACGATAATCCCAAGGTGCTCCGACTGTTAGAACGCAACTTCTCCAAACGTGATATCCGGGTCACTTGCGTTATGAATTTTAAAGAAGCTGCAGAGAAATTAAAAACGGAACGTTTTGACGCTCTGGCCGTAGAACAGTTCATTGACGGAAATTCCGCTGTAGATTTCTGCATGTCTGTTAAGGGAAGATACTACGGAATGCTCCGCCTGATCATGGCTGACCAGGTAGACCGGGAACTGGCTGAAGCAAAAGAACGGAATATCATTGATAACTATGTGATCAAACCGGTGTCGGATCTGGATATCTTAAAGGAATTAAAGATGGATTAATGATAGATTGATAATAGATTGACGGAAAGGCCCATGCCGCTGCCGTACTGGCAGCCTGCATGGGCCTTATTTTGCATAGCTTTATTTATTTCTCATCAGTGAATGTATATGGCTTGATCTGACGCACAACGTCCATGATCGTGCCATCACGGGCTTCGATGATACCTACTACTCTGTCTCCAAACTGAACTTTCTCCGGTTCGCCTACAATAGAATATGCGATGTCACGCAGTTCTTCGATGGTCTTAAATGGCAGGTCTACGCCCTTCATTGCCTCGA
>CAVFER010000028.1:0-2147 GCA_963621525.1 bacterium
TCTGGTGAAGTGAAACTTGGCGGCTATAACTACCGCTACTGTAAAACTTCCTACGGTTTCGGTGATGGAACCGCTCATCACTCCGACTGGTATGTGCGCCAGATTGATGATAAACTGGTCTTGATTCATTTTGACTATTACGATGAGTTGCAAAACCAGGTACAGCAGGTTTATGACAGTATCAGACAGCCGCAGGCATAATCAGATAGTTGATCGTTTGTAAAAAGATCTTGAAAAAACTGATAAACACCTATTGACATTAACGCAGTGCAGTGTTATACTCCAGACAACTTCATTAGAAAACCGTTGAAACGGAGATAACGGCAGTTATGGCCTCGCAGAGAGTCGGCGTTGGTGGAAGTCCGATAGATCCCAGATTGTCAAATGGACCGTTGAGGGCGCAGTCAAAGAAGGGAACTTCGAGTATTCTGCGACGTGGGGCTGACGTTAACAGCCGGTAGTATGATAGTACTACGCAGAGCGCACAGCTTATGTGAAACAGAGGTGGCACCGCGGTTTATTCCGTCCCTGATGATATTTAATATCATCAGGGACTTTTTTGTATGATGAAGGAAAAATACTAAGGTAAGTAATTGGACAGACAAGAGGAGGAAAAGATATGTCAAATGCAAAAGGACGTTTCGGGATCCATGGAGGTCAGTATATTCCGGAAACATTAATGAACGCAGTGATGGAACTGGAAGAAGCGTATAATCATTACAAAAATGATCCTCAGTTCCAGGCGGAGTTAACTGAACTGTTAAATGACTATGCAGGTCGTCCAAGCCGTCTGTATTATGCAGAAAAGATGACCAAAGACCTGGGTGGAGCCAAGATCTACTTAAAGAGAGAAGACTTAAACCATACTGGCGCTCACAAGATTAACAATGTATTAGGTCAGGCACTGTTAGCAAAGAAAATGGGAAAGACCCGCCTCATCGCAGAGACCGGTGCAGGACAGCACGGTGTGGCAACTGCCACAGCAGCAACCCTGATGGGAATGGAATGCGTTGTCTATATGGGGGAAGAAGACACCAGGCGTCAAGCTTTAAATGTATACAGAATGAGACTGTTAGGAGCAACCGTCATACCTGTTACCACAGGTACCGGAACCTTAAAGGATGCCTGCTCTGCCTGCTTTAGAGAGTGGACTAACCGCATCAGCGATACCCATTACTGCCTTGGATCTGTTATGGGACCACATCCGTTCCCGACTATCGTAAGAGACTTCCAGGCAGTAATCTCCAAGGAAATCAAAGAACAGCTGATGGAGAAGGAAGGAAAGCTTCCGGATGCAGTGATCGCCTGCGTAGGCGGCGGCTCCAATGCCATCGGTGCTTTTTATAACTTTATCAATGATCCATCTGTTAAGCTCATCGGCTGCGAAGCAGCAGGCCGGGGCGCTGATACACCAGAAACAGCAGCAACTATTGCTACCGGTCGTTTAGGAATTTTCCATGGCATGAAATCTTATTTCTGCCAGGATGAATACGGACAGATCGCTCCTGTATATTCTATTTCCGCAGGACTTGATTATCCGGGAATCGGACCGGAACATGCCATGTTACATGATACAGGCCGCGCAATCTATGTTCCGGTAACAGATGATGAGGCAGTAGATGCGTTTGAATACCTGTCCAGAACGGAAGGCGTCATTCCTGCTATTGAGTCTGCTCATGCAGTAGCTTATGCAAGAAAATTAGCGCCGACTATGGGAAAAGATCAGATCATCGTTATTAACATTTCCGGAAGAGGAGACAAAGACTGCGCAGCGATCGCACGATACAGAGGGGAGAATATTTATGACTAAGATAAGAGATGCATTTAAAGATGGCAAGGCATTTATTCCGTTTTTAACCTGTGGAGACCCGGATCTGGAGACAACGGAAAAGCTGGTATGCGCTATGGCAGAGGCCGGTGCAGACCTGATCGAGTTAGGAATCCCGTTTTCTGATCCTACAGCAGAAGGACCTGTGATCCAGGAAGCAAATGTAAGAGCACTGTCAGCAGGAACCACCACTGACAAAATATTTGACCTGGTTGTCCGTATCAGAAAGACTGTGAATATCCCGCTGGTATTTATGACCTATGCAAATGTAGTATTTTCCTATGGCTCTGAACGTTTTATTTCAAAGGCAGCCCAGGTA
>CAVFER010000028.1:2157-14661 GCA_963621525.1 bacterium
TTCCAGATGTGCCATATGAGGAAAAAGAAGAATTTGAGCCAATCTGCAGGAAATACGGTCTGGATCTGATCTCCATGATTGCACCGACCTCAGACCATCGCATTACAATGGTAGCAAAAGAGGCAACCGGATTTATCTATGTAGTATCTTCTTTAGGTGTTACCGGTGTAAGAAGTGAGATCAAAACCGATATTGAAGCTTTAGTAGAGCAGATCCGGGAAGTGACCGATGTTCCGTGTGCTGTAGGTTTTGGCATTTCTGAGCCAGAGCAGGCAAAGAAAATGGCTGGTCTGTCAGATGGAGCCATTGTAGGAAGCGCCGTTGTAAAACGGATTGCAAAATATGGAAAAGACAGCGTTCCTTATGTAGTGGAATATATTAGGGAAATGAAGCGGGCAGTAAGAGAAGTGTAAGCACGGGAGAACCTGAGTTTGTGATGCAAGGCTGCAGCAGAGAGCAAAAATTTTCTGCTGCAGCTTTTATCTTATGGATCAGCTGCGCTAAGGTTTGTATCAAAATAAAAAAAACACTTGACTTCAACTGGTATTGTATGTATAATAGTCTTCGCAGTCGCGGTTGAGGCTGTGAAGATAAATAATGGGCTATCGCCAAATGGTAAGGCAACGGACTCTGACTCCGTCATTGTGAAGGTTCGAATCCTTCTAGCCCAGCTAAGCAGAAATGCTTTAAAACTTCATAAGATAATGGGCTATCGCCAAATGGTAAGGCAACGGACTCTGACTCCGTCATTGTGAAGGTTCGAATCCTTCTAGCCCAGCTAGAGAAAGTCTTTGATTTCTAAGTTATTGGAAATGAAAGACTTTTTTGTTGCGCAGCAAAATTTCCCGTGCTATACTTGGAGAGAAAATGGGTTATCTGTGATAACCTATTTATAATAAGCAGAAACAGAGGAAATGCATGTATACATTTGACAGCAGGATCCGTTACAGCGAAACTGATGAAACTGGCGCTTTGAGCCTGTTAGGCGTGATCAATTACCTTCAGGACTGCAGTACCTTTCAGTCGGAAGATATTGGGCTTGGAGTAGAACATCTGGAAGAAAAGAAGAGAGCATGGCTTTTGTCTTCCTGGAGGATCGTGATTGACCGTTACCCGGTACTGGGAGAGGAGATTAAAATTGGTACCTGGGCTACTGCGTCTAAGGGGATTTACGGATATCGTGATTTTGCGATCATGGATCAGGGTGGAAATTATCTGGTAAAAGCAGAATCTGTATGGTTTTTCTGTGATACAGAGAAAATGGTACCGGTGCGTGTCATGCCGGAAGATGTGGCGGCTTACGGAGAAGAAGAGGCTCTTGATCTGGGAAAAGCCCCAAGAAAGATCGCCATTCCGGAAGAATATGAAGAAGGCATCCCTGTTACTATTGCAGCTCACCATCTGGATACCAACCACCATGTAAACAATGCCCAGTATGTGGATATTGCAAGAGAAACAGTGCCATGTACGAAAAGGGTAAAGAGCATCCGCGCAGATTATAAAAAGGCAGCAGTTTTAGGAGAAGTTCTTATACCGAGAGTGACAAAAACAGGAGAAAATGAGTGGACCATTGTACTGGCAGATGAAGCTGGTGAAGTGAGAGCAGTTGTGTGGCTTAAGTATGGAGAACAGTAAGGATAAAAGCAATAAGGAGTATAAATAATGATAGAATTAGGAAAGACACAGGAATTAGAGATTGTCCGAACAAAAGAATTCGGTGTGTATTTAAGTGAAAAAGCGGAAGATGAAGCGGCAGTTCTTCTGCCAAAGAAGCAGGTTCCGGAAGGAGCAAAGATCGGTGATAAGGTAAAGGTATTTATTTATAAAGATTCCTCGGACCGTCTGATCGCAACCACAGGTACTCCCAAGCTGGAGGTAGGACAGTGTGAGATCCTGGAAGTAAAAGATGTGGCAAAGATTGGCGCCTTCCTTGATATGGGACTGGAAAAAGACCTGCTCCTTCCATTTAAAGAGCAGACCCATCCTGTGAGAAGGGGAGAGAAATGCCTGGTATGTCTCTATGTGGATAAGAGTCACAGACTGGCAGCTACCATGAAGGTTTATTCTCACATGAGCAGTGCATCTCCATACAAAGCAGAAGACTGGGTAAATGGTACCATATATGAGATCAATGAGACGATCGGTGCCTTTGTTGCAGTAGATAATAAATATTATGGTCTGATCCCGAAAAAAGAGATGTATGGAAAGTTTCGGGAGGGAGATTTGGTTAAGGCAAGAGTTATGAGGGTCCGTGAGGACGGAAAACTTGACCTTTGCGTAAGAGAGCGTTCTTATGTGCAGATGGGATCTGACGCAGAGCTGGTATTAAAGGTGATAGATGAGTTTGACGGAGTTCTTCCTTTTAATGATAAGGCAAGGCCGGAGACTATTTTAAGAGAGTTCAACATGAGCAAGAATGCATTTAAGAGAGCGGTTGGACGCCTTTTAAAAGAAGGAAAAGTAAGAATTACAGAAAAGACCATAGAAAGGGTATAAAACCTTTGCGGGAATGAATCCTGCAGATAAAAATATGGGTAGCAGAAAGACAGTTGTGTTTATTACAGCTGTCTTTTGTTTTTTACGCGAGCAACTTCTCACAAAATCAGGCACAGAAAGATTCCGAGGGAACATTAGATAAGATAAGGAGGAACATGAAGATGCAGAAAGTAGGGAAAGATTACGCAGCCATCACTTTGGGAACCGTTCTTATTGGTCTGGCGACCAAAAATATTTTTGATCCGGCCAGTATGGTAACAGGAGGCGTTTCCGGTATCGCTATTATTGGAAAGGAGCTTTGGAACTTGCCTTTGTGGGTGACGAATACTGTGTTGAATATTCCGCTGTTTTTAGCTGGCTTTAAGATCATGGGGTGGAAATTTATCAAACGGACGCTGTATGCAACGGTGCTGTTGTCTGTGACATTTTACATTTTGCCGGATGGAATGTATATAGAAGATGATCTTTTGCTGTCTGCCCTTTTCGGCGGTATCATTACAGGGGTGGGAACCGGTCTGGTACTGGCCGGCGGCTGCACCACAGGAGGTACGGATATGCTGGCAGCGTTGATCCGGGCAAAACTTCCTCATTATTCTGTAGCCCAGATTATGCAGCTGTTAGATGGCCTGATTGTAGTACTGGGTGCTACTGTGTTTGGCATCCGACCGGCTTTGTATGCGCTGATTGCCATTTTCTGCATGGGAAAAGTGACGGATGGTCTCATCGAAGGTATGAAATTTTCTAAGCAGGTTTATATTATTTCGGAACAGTATAAAAAAATTTCAGATGCAATTATGACACGTATAGGAAGAGGCGTGACAGGACTTTCTGCAAAGGGAATGTACTCAGACGAAACAAAAAATATGCTTTTTTGCGTTGTTTCCAGAAAAGAAATCGTAGAAATAAAAGAAATTGTATCAGAATATGACCCGAAGGCATTTTTTATCGTCAGTGATGCTCGTGAAGTTTTTGGTGAGGGGTTTATTGAAAATAAAAACAAGCTAACATAATAACCAAACTTTTTTGAGAAAACAGAGGAAATATTTGACAGATACAGCACTTTTTGAATTGAATATACATTTTAGCTAAATAACAAATTTGGATTTTGTGGATTTACAGTATGGAATAAAAAATCACTTTCCTGTATGATAGAGACAGTTAAAAAAGAGGCATAAATCCTTCCGGGGATGGGAAACCAGGAGACGGAGGGACATCTATTTAGCAGGAGGAAAATATAATGGCTAGTTTATCACTGAAGAATGTAACCAAGAAATATCCAAACGGATTTGTGGCAGTTAAGGACTTTAACCTGGAGATCGCTGATAAAGAATTTATCATCTTCGTAGGTCCTTCAGGATGCGGAAAATCAACTACTCTTCGTATGATTGCAGGTCTGGAGGATATCTCTTCCGGTGAGCTGTATATCGACGGAAAACTGGTAAATGACGTAGAACCAAAGGACAGAGATATCGCAATGGTATTCCAGAACTACGCTCTGTATCCGCATATGTCCGTATATGACAATATGGCATTCGGTCTGAAGTTAAGAAAGACCCCAAAGGATGAGATTGATAAGAAAGTACATGATGCAGCTAAGATTCTGGATCTGGAGCATCTGTTAGACCGTAAACCAAAGGCTTTATCCGGTGGACAGAGACAGCGAGTTGCTATGGGACGTGCCATTGTCCGCAGCCCTAAGGTATTCCTTATGGACGAGCCTCTGTCAAACCTGGATGCAAAGTTAAGAGGTCAGATGCGTGTTGAGATCTCCAAGTTACATCAGAGACTGGAAACAACCATTATCTATGTTACACATGATCAGACCGAGGCTATGACGCTGGGTACCAGAATCGTTGTTATGAAGGATGGCGTGGTACAGCAGGTAGACAGCCCACAGAACCTGTATGACAAGCCATGCAATAAGTTCGTTGCAGGATTTATCGGAGCACCTCAGATGAACATGATCGATGCTCAGGTAGCTAAAAATGGCGCTGATGTCACATTAGCATTCGGCGGACATACATTGACACTTCCGCAGGCAAAAGGCAAGGCTCTGGAAGAGGCAGGTTATGTAGGCAAGGTAGTTACTCTTGGTATTCGTCCGGAAGATCTTCATGATGAAGAAGCATTCCTGGCAGCAAATCCAAAGAGCACCTTCCAGGTAGAAATCCGTGTATACGAAATGTTAGGTTCTGAAGTACTTCTGTACTTTGATATTGATGATGCTAACTTTACCGCAAAAGTTAATCCGCGTACCACAGCAAGACCTGGCGATACTGTAAAACTGGCTATGGATCTGGACAAGGTTCATATCTTTGATAAAGAAACAGAGGCTGTTATCATTAACTAATATTTAGTGAAAATAATGAAAAACCTCTGTCAAAAACGACAGTAAAATTAAGCAGGAGAGTTTACAACTCTCTTGCTTTTTTTGTTATTTTGCATTAAAATATGAAAATAGGGAAAACAGTAACTAGACCGTGGATTTTCATGGCAATGTTCATAAAAAGATTCCAAAAGGATATTTAAATCAATAAGACGAAAAGGAGAGAGCACAATGATCTCAAATCAGATACTTCAGACCACATTAGATGGATTAAAGGGAATCACAAGAATTGATCTGGGAATATGTGACACAGAAGGAAAGGTACTTGCATCTACGTTTACAGATGCAGAAGAGTCGGAAAGCTCTATTCTGGCATTTGTAGATTCACCGGCAGACAGCCAGGTGATCCAGGGATACCAGTTTTTTAAGGTATTTGACGAGCATCAATTAGAATATATCTTACTGGCAAAGGGCGCCAGTGATGACGTATATATGGTAGGAAAGCTGGCAACATTCCAGATCCAGAACCTGTTAGTTGCTTACAAAGAACGATTTGATAAAGATAACTTTATCAAGAACCTGCTTCTTGACAATCTGCTGTTAGTTGATATCTACAATCGCGCAAAGAAACTGCATATTGATACGGACGTAAAGCGGGTCGTATATATTATCGAGACGCACAATGAAAAAGATGTAAATGCATTAGAGACTGTACGCAGCCTCTTTGCTTCTAAGACCAAGGATTTCATCACAGCTGTAGATGAGAAGAATATCATCCTTGTAAAAGAGGTGCGTCAGGGTGAGTCTTATGCAGAGTTAGATAAGACTGCTAACATGATCTTAGACATGTTAAATACAGAAGCTATGACCAAGGTACGCGTAGCTTACGGTACAGTGATCAACGATATCAAGGAAGTTTCTCGTTCCTACAAGGAGGCAAAGATGGCTCTGGATGTAGGCAAGATCTTCTACGCAAGCAAGAACGTGATTGCATACAGCAACTTAGGTATCGGTCGTCTGATCTATCAGCTGCCAATTCCGCTGTGCAAGATGTTTATTCGGGAAGTATTTGATGGCAAGTCTCCAGATGAGTTTGATGAAGAAACTTTAACTACCATCAACAAATTCTTTGAGAACAGCTTAAATGTATCTGAGACTTCCAGACAGCTGTACATTCACAGAAATACATTGGTTTACCGTCTGGACAAGCTGCAAAAGAGCACCGGCCTTGACCTGCGTGTCTTTGAAGATGCGATTACCTTTAAGATAGCTCTTATGGTTGCCAAGTACATGAAGTACATGGAGAGCCTTGATTATTAATAATCAGCGGATTTGGCACATAAAGGAAAGTTAGAGAAGTTAAAAAATGATAGAAATAAGTCATGTAAGTAAATCCTATGGAACCGGCAGCAAGGCTATCCGTGATCTGTCTTTGACCATTGAAGATGGGGAGTTCGTGTTTATCACAGGCCGTAGCGGTTCAGGGAAAAGTACATTGATCAAGCTCCTGTTGAAGGAGCTTGATCCTACTAAAGGACGTATCGTGGTCAATGACATGGATCTGGGGAAGATGCCTCGCAGGTACGTTCCGAAATACAGGAGAAAGTTAGGTGTTGTCTTTCAGGATTTCCGTCTTTTAAAAGACCGTACTGTATTTGAAAATGTGGCCTTTGCTCAGAGAGTCATCGGTGTTTCAACCAGAACGATCCGTGAGAGCGTTCCCCAGATGCTACGCCTGGTGGGTCTTTCTTCTAAGTATAAGGCATATCCGGGACAGTTGTCAGGTGGAGAACAGCAAAGAGTGGCTATTGCAAGAGCACTGATAAACAAGCCGGAGGTGCTTTTGGCAGATGAGCCTACAGGAAATCTGGACAGTTTCAATACCCATGAGATCATGAACCTTTTGGATGAGATCAATCAGCGGGGAACTACCGTTATTGTAGTGACCCACAGTCAGGAAATGGTAGCAGAGATGAACAAAAGGGTCATTACCATGGACCGGGGGGAAGTCGTCAGAGATGAGGGTGGTACCAGGAGATAGAAACAGCCTGGAACCGCCGGAAAGGCATAAAAGTCAATGAGTACATTTTTATATTGCCTGAAACAGGGCGTTATTAATATATGCAGGAATATATGGTTTTCCCTGGCGTCAGTGGCTACCATTTCTGCATGTATTTTTTTATTCTGTCTGTTTTTTTCCATGATAGCCAATGTGATGCATGGAGCTAAGACTGCAGAAGAAACAGTAGGCATTTCCGTGTTTTTTAATGAGGGAATGGAAGAAGATAAGATACAGGTTATTGGAGAACAGATACGAAGCTGGAGCGAAGTGCGGGAAGCCAGGTATATATCTGCAAGTGAAGCCTGGGAGTCTTTTAAAAGTGAATATTTTGAGGGAATGGAAGAACTGGCAGAGGGCTTTGAAGCAGACAATCCTTTGGCTAATTCTGCTTCTTATGAGGTATATTTAAAGGATATCTCCAATCAGGATATGATCGTAAAACGGTTGGAATCCGTAGAAGGTGTGCGCAAGGTACGTTATTCTAGCGCTTTGGTGGCTGGATTTACCAATGCAGGAAAGATGATTGGCGCTTTATCTGCCGTTATCATTGGTGTACTGCTGGCAGTTGCCATTTTCCTTATCAGCAATACCATTTCTGTAGCAGCCGCTTTCAGAAGAAGAGAAAATGAGATCATGCGCTATATTGGCGCAACGAATTTTATGATCCGGGCGCCTTTTATTGTAGAAGGACTGCTTTTAGGATTTTTCGGGGCAGTGATTCCTTTAGCTGCTATGGCAGTTCTTTATAAAAGAGGACTGATGTATCTGAATGTCAATTATGAGATGATAACCGGGCTTTTTGAACTACTGCCACTTGGACAGATCTTTCCGGTCATGTCAGCATCGGCCATGGGACTGGGCGTGGGAATTGGTGTGATCGTCAGCTTCCTGACCATCCAAAGGCATCTGCGGGTATAAGAAGAAAGGAAGAAACAGGATGAAAAATAGAAAAAGCAGATTTCTTGCAGTTGGCCTTGGCTGTATCCTTGGTTTTGGCTGCGTCTTTTCTTCTTATGCTACAAATGCAGATCTGAAAGATGCAAAAAATAAGATGTCTTCCCTTCAGGAGGAGAAGAAAAAGGTTCAGGATACCTTAAAGCAGTTAGAAGGACTGAAATCTGATGCAGCTGCTTATGTAAAGGAGCTGGATAAGAAACTGACTTCCCTGGACGGAGAATTAAGCCAGTTAGAGAAGGATATTTCAGCAAAGGAAGGGCAGATCGAAGAAACAAAAGCAGAACTGGAAGAGGCCAAAGCAGTGGAAAAAGAACAGTACGCTTCCATGAAACTGCGTATCCAGTATATGTATGAAAATGGAAATGTCAGCTTTGCGGACAGCATTATGACTTCAAAGGATGCGTCCCAGCTGTTAAACCGGGCGGAGTATGCAAGCCAGATCGCATCTTATGACCGGAAAATGTTAAAAGAATATCAGGCTACAAGGGAAAAAATAAATCAGAAGGAGCAGGATCTTAAGAAGGAGCATGCCAATCTGTTAGAGCTTCAGGATTCTACAGAAGCGAAACAGGCCTCTGTAAAAGAACTGATGAATTCCAAGCAGAAGGAGCTTTCTTCTTATAACAGCCAGATCAGTTCCGCCCAGAGCAGCATTGACCAGTATGATGCAGATATCAAAGCCCAGGAAAACCAGATGAAAGCCATTGAGGCGGAGATGAAGCGAAAGGAAGAAGAAGCCAGAAAGAAGGCAGAAGCCCAGAAAAAGACGTATAAGGTAACTAATCTGGGGAATATTAGCTTTAAATGGCCATGTCCTTCCAGCGGACGGATCACCTCTGGATTTGGCAAGAGAACTTCTCCGACTAAGGGTGCTTCTACCAACCACCAGGGAATTGATATTTCGGCTGCTACTGGAGCTTCTGTTGTGGCGGCTGCCGATGGTGAGGTGGTGATTGCTACATACAGCTATTCAGCAGGAAATTATATTATGATCGACCATGGTGGTGGTGTAAGCACCGTTTACATGCACTGTTCCCAGCTTCTTGTAAGCAAGGGACAGACTGTGAAAAAGGGACAGACCATTGCAAGAGTGGGATCTACCGGATATTCTACTGGTTCCCATTTGCATTTTGGAATTCGTTCCGGCGGAAGCTATGTAAATCCAAGCAATTATGTAAGTCCGTGATAAAAGATGGTTGTCAAAGCAACCGTGCCAGGGCATAATCTTTCTTGTAAGAAAGAACAGCATAGGCTGTGAATAAGAAAAAGACACCTGGTGTACAGGCAGATAGGAGACAAAAGACAGTGGAAGAACAGGATAGAGAAGAGATCCGGGACAGCTTAAATAAAAAGAAATGGAGAAAAGGCGGCCATTTCTGGGCCGGTGTTTTAACAGGCGCCTTGCTTATGGCAGTGATTGTGCTTTTAGCAGCAGGCGTGTCTGCAGGGATCTATATTACCGGCAAACAGGTGATCCATACAGAGCAGTCTTCCGGAACAGGAAATGGCGATTCAGGTATTGCAGACGGGGAAAAATCCACAAAGCCGGATCTTAAAAAAGTATCTTCAAAAATGCAGATGATACAGAGTATCATTGATCAGATATTTTTGTATGATGAGGATGGCGCAGAGGTAGAAGATTACATCTACAGGGGAATGATGGCAGGTTTAAATGATCCGTATTCTGTATATTATAATGCAGATGATTATAAGGCACTTCAGGATAGTACCAGCGGAAGCTACTCCGGTATCGGCGCTATGCTCAGTCAAAACAAGACTACGGGACTTTGTACTATTGTGAAGGTATTTGAAGGTTCACCTGCGATAGAGGCTGGTATGAAACCAGGGGATGTTGTATACAAAGTTGGAGATACTCTGGTGGCGGGGGAAAGCCTGGATGTGCTGGTAAGCAATTATATAAAGGGTGAGGAAGGCACTGATGTACAAATCACGGTATACAGGGCAGATACGGATACGTATGTAGATATGACCCTTACCAGACGCAAGATCGAGGTTCCTACGGTAGAATATAAAATGCTGGCTGACAATGTAGGCTATGTAGCAGTAAGCGAGTTTGATGCAATCACAGTAGAGCAGTTTGAAAATGCTATTGATCAGTTGGAAAACCAGGGCATGAAACAGATGGTCATTGATCTTAGGAGTAATCCGGGTGGTATGTTAGACAGTGCTGTTTCCATGGTGGATTATATTTTACCGGATGATATGAAAGACTTTGAAAAAGGTGACGGAAAGACTCTGATCGTGTACACAGCCGATAAGAATGGGGATGGAGATACTTATACTGCATCTGACGGACATGCAGTGGATATGCCGATTGCCATCCTTGTGAATGAAAACTCTGCCAGTGCTTCCGAAGTATTTACAGGAGCTTTAAAGGACTATAAAAAAGCAGTTGTTGTGGGAACTACCAGCTATGGTAAGGGCATTGTACAGAACCTGATCCCATTAGGAGACGGATCTGCTATTAAGATCACTACGGCTCATTATTATACTCCAAGCGGTTTTGACCTTCACGGCAAAGGCATTGACCCGGATGTAGAGGTAGAACTGGATGAGAACTTAAAGAGCCAGGCAGTGGTCACACCTGAGGAAGATAATCAGGTGCAGGCCGCAGTTAGGGCACTTGAACATGGATTGGAGAATTAGTAGTCCAGAATAAATCAGGTAGATTTTCCACCCCTCATATGCTACAATCATGTAAAGGCATATGTGGAGACAGTAGGAGTTTGTGTAAGGCGGTGGTGAAAAATGAAAAAGAGATATATCCGGTTAAATAGCTATGTGATTGCGGTAGGGCTGTTTATGGTGGCTGTAGTGCTTGCAATCCTGCTGTTTTTTGGATGCATACAAACTTCTGTAGGAAGAAGCTCCAGGCGAACCATGACGAACAATGTTTCGCGTCAGAGTGAGCATTTGCGGATGATCTTAAATATCCACTACCAGTATCTGGGTGAGATAGCAGAAGAGATGTCAAAGGATGAACCTCTATTATCAGAGAGAAATCTGGAAATGCTGGTTACGATCTGCAATAAGACGGATCTGGAACGTGTGGCGCTGATCGAACCGGATGGTACAGCTCATTATGATACGGGAGAGACTAAAAATGTATCTCACAGAAACTATTTTAAAGAAGCTCTAGAAGGGAAAAAAGTCTTAAGTGATCCCATAGAGAGCAGCGTAGATCATGAGGCAAGAGTTGTGATCGGAGTGCCGATCTATAAAGAAAACAAGGTGATAGGAATCCTGGGCGGCTCCTATAATGTAACCGCTTTGAGCAGGATGATGTTTGATGATTTGTTTGCGGGAAATGGTTATAGCCTTATTACAGATAAAAATGGAACGTTAGTTACTTATGATGGGGTGCATACAGAAGAAAAACAGGAGGAACGGTTAAAGAACATATTTGAGTATTTTAAAGACCAGCATGTACTGACAACAGATGTAAAAGATGACTTTGCAGCAGGGAAAGAAGGAATCTGTCAATTTAAACTGTTTGAAGAAAAAAAGGTTAGCTATTACATGGCTTACACACCTCTTGAGATCAATGACTGGATGATGTGCTATATTGTACCTGTCAGGATAGCGGAAGCGTCTTATGACTTCATACGTAAGTATGAGATGGTTTTCCTCGTTGCTTTTGGAATATCGGTAGCAGCATTTATTGGTTTTATCCTTTACAAAAGCCGTAAGGAAAAAGCAAGGCTTTTGAAACGTGCCCAAAGAGATGCGCTTACCGGTCTTTACAATAAGAAAACGACTCAGGATATGATTGAAAAGTATCTGGAAGATAAGGGAAAAGAAAAATACAGCGGTTTTCTTATCATAGATATAGATTATTTTAAACAGGTTAATGATACGTATGGACATCTGATAGGAGATGAGGTATTAAAAATCTTTGGACGTTTACTTTACCGACAGTTCCGGGAACAGGATATTGTGGGGCGGATCGGTGGTGATGAGTTTATGGTCCTGATTCGTGAAATCAAGAGTATGGATATTGTAAAAAACAGGATGAAAAAGCTGATCGAAGAGGTACGGAGCCTGCAAATTCCGCAGTTGAATGGTAGCGGTATTACAATTAGTGTCGGTATCGCTTTTGCACCGGATCACGGAACTAATTTTATGGAACTTTACCGCCATGCTGATATAGCACTGTATCAGGTAAAACAGGGCGGAAGGAACGGATTCAGCATCTATAAAAAATGCAGTTAAAGTTATAGGAAAATATTGACTTGATAAGTATGTTGTGATATCATCTAATTAATTTAATACATCAAACCGTTGAAGCGGAGATAACGGCTATGATGCCTTTACAGAGAGCCTGTGGTGATGAAATCAGGCAAGAAACACATAGTCAAATGGACCGCTGAGGGCGCAGTCAAAAGCATTGGTTCCGGATTATATCTGACTGGTAAATATGCTGAGTATTCTGCGACGTAGTTGGCAGACGTCATTTGCCGGGGATATGGTTGTATCCTGCTAAGCGTTCGGTTTATACCGTGAATCAAGGTGGCACCGCGGATCATATTTTAGAGAAATAGTATTCGTCCTTGACAGAATAGGAATATTCTGTCAGGGGCGTTTTTTTATTTCATAGGAAATTGCGTCCTATGAAATAAAAAACGCTCTGCGGGATGCGTTG